>NZ_JBKVXZ010000009.1:0-81247 GCF_046973065.1 Flintibacter sp.
GCTTGAATGGCATTCAAGAGGTCAGCGGTTCGATCCCGCTTATCTCCACCAAAATGACCACACCAATTACGGTGTGGTTATTTTTTTGATGCCGGGGAAGAGACCCGGTCTAATTTATTTGATTCCCGTTTTCTGGAGGTCCCTAGCTATGAGTTTCTCCCTTCCCAAATACCAGGCACCGGATTTTGCTGCTCTGGGGCTGGACAACGCGCCCGATGTGCAGTTGGTCCCGGCAGAGAAAGACGGTGTGATGCCTGAAAACTATCACGCCACCACTATGTTCCCCGAATATTTCCGCATCGGCGGACAATGGGTGCTGGCAGAGGACAGCCGGATGGACTGCGTGGCTGTGGTCCGGGAGGGCAAAGTGTCCGTGGTGGAATTTCGCAATGTGAAGCAGGGTGATCTGGTAGCAGTAGGCCGGTCTGAGGACGGCTCTCAGGGCATCTATGTCCACCCGGACTGCTTTGTAGATGAGCAGGGAGAGCAGGAGGTCTTTGCCTTCCGTCAGGGCCGCAGCCGGGAGACTGCTTACTCGGTGGACTATGATAACCTCTATCAGCTGCTGCGCTATGAGCGGCAGCACGGCAATATCCTGTGGGTCATGGGTCCGGCCTGCGTCTTTGACTCTCGGTCCCGGGCCGCTTTTGCTGCCCTGGTGCGCCAGGGCTATGTCAACGGTGTCATGGCGGGCAATGCTCTGGCTACCCATGACCTGGAGGCAGGCTACTTGGGCACTGCCCTGGGCCAGGACATCTACACCCAGCAGTCCCAGCCCAACGGCCACTATAACCACATCGACACCATCAATGAGGTGCGTCGGATGGGGTCCATCCAGGCCTTTGTGGAGTCTGGCAAGGTAAAGGACGGAGTGATGTACCAGTGCGTACACCACAATGTGCCCTTTGTGCTGGTTGGCTCCGTGCGGGACGACGGCCCTCTGCCTGAGGTGTACGGTGACGTCTATCAGGGCCAGGACGCCATGCGCAACCTGGTGCGAAACGCTACCACGATCATCTGTATGGCCACCACCCTGCATACCGTGGCCACTGGCAATATGACGCCCTGTTTCCGGGTCGTGGACGGAGAGGTGCGCCCCCTGTTCTTTTACTCGGTGGATATCTCTGAGTTCGCGGTGAACAAGTTGCGGGACCGGGGAAGTCTGTCGGTGAAAACCATCGTTACCAACGTGCAGGACTTTGTGGTCCACGTCAAACAGAATCTGTTGGGAGAATAAAAAATAAGGTTCGGTATCTGTACAGATACCGAACCTTATTTTTATAGTTGAAAATCCTCATCTTTCAGGGTGCTGAAATCCGCCTTTACCGGGCGGGGCGGGACCCGCTTGAGGGGATCGTATCGAAAGCTGCGGCAGCTGGAGCCGGCAGACATGACCCCCTTCTTCTCACAGATCACCTGGTCTCCCTCCAGGGGACGGCTGTGGGTGCAATAAGAGCAGCGGGGGTCCATCTTTTTTTGAAACAGGGCCATGAATCGGTTACCTCCCTTGTGTAATCTTCTCCATTATACCCCGGACAGACGGGATTTTCCACCGCTTTTTTTCACCACCCGTACGGCCAGAGCAAAAAGGAGCAGCCACAGGCACCAGGCAGAGACGGTGGAGATGGTCAGAGCCTGCTGAAAGTCCAGTACCACCATGGCCTCGGTCTGTTCTGCCAGATAGAAGCTTACTGGGGCATTCAGTGGGACCAGCCGGGTGAGAAGGCCCAACAGAGCGGCGGAAAGGGCTCCATGGAGCAGTTTACCAACAAAGTAGGTGCGCATAGACAGGCCGCTGTCCCCCAGAAAGGCCAGTACCTGGCAGTGGACGGACAGGCCGGCCCAGCCCAGCATGAAGGCGGCCATGGACAGCCGACCGGGTAGGGAGCCGTCAGTGAGGGAGGAGACCCCAGAGGAGATCTCCAGCACGCCCGTGAGCAGCCGTTTTGCCCAGGACTGGGAGAAACCCAGGGGGCCCAGAAAAAGCGACAGGAGCTCAGCCAGGGCCTCCAGAACCCCGGCCAGACTGAGCATCCGGATGACCACACAAAACAGCAGTACAAAGGCGCTGATGGTCAACGAGGAGGACAGAGCTCCGGTGACCGAGCGGGTAAAGGCAGCAGGAAAACGGACGGCCTGGAATTGAGGGGCAGTAAGGCTGCCCCGGCGGGGCCCCTCGTGGGGGCGGTAAAAACGGAACAGAAGCCCTACGCACAGGGAGGCGGCAATGTGTGCCAGGTATAGGAGCAGCCCCACGGTACCGCTCCCAAATACCCCTGCGCCCACCACGCCAAGGATAAAGGCTGGTCCGGCATTGTTGCAGAAAGCGAGCAGACGCTCGGCCTCTGTTTTGGAGCACTGTCCGCTCTGATACAGGGCAATGGCGGTGCGCGCTCCCACGGGATAGCCTCCCACAAAGCCTAAGGCCACCGCGCTGGTGCAAGCTCCATTGACTCGAAAGAGAGGTGCCATCACCGGCTGGAACAGTTTGCCCAGGTACCGGGACAGTCCCAGCTCCACAACCAGAGAGGACAGGACAAAGAAGGGAAACAGGGAGGGGATAATTACATTGCCGCACAGGCGCAGGCCGTCCTTCATAGCGGCCATGGCTTCCTTAGGCCACAGAATCAGCGCCAGAGCGGCGCAGACGATGGCGACGCCCAAAAGTAGCTCTCGATAAGCTTCTTTTCCCAGCAGACGGCCCAAGATGATCCTCCCCCTTTCTGCGCACAGGAGAGTGTATGCAGAAAAGGGGAGAAGGAGAACAAAGAAAAGTGGTACGCGCCTGATTGTATCCAATCGGAGGCAAGAAAAGCAGCGATTTTAGCACCGTTTTTTCCACTCCCAGGGTTTTTACAGGCATGTGATTGTATTGAGACGTCAAGGCTGCCTCCTGTATGGCAGCGGTGACCGTATGTTATTGGGTTATAGCCTATTGACATTGAAAAGGAGAGGACGGGATTGCTCCCGCCCTCTTTTCCTGTCGTTATTCCCTCATCTTATATCATATACAAGTTCTCTTTCAGTTCCTTCCATATCCATAAAAGTTACTACTAATTTCAAAGAATCGGACTCACTACTTTGGACTTCAAGAGGGACTTCAAAGTAGCCTCTACATTCACGGTTTGTATCTAATGGCTCAAAGATACTGTCATAAACATACAAACTGCTACCATCTGCCCCTTGCGCGTCCGCTATGGCAAATTCATATGTGTCAAAAGTATAGCCATCACCATAACGGATTTCAAAACCTATGTAGTTTTCGCTTTGACTTCCAATTTCAGCCGATTCTTTCCCGTTATATGTCAATTCAGCAGTAAAGAATAGAAATATATCCCCGCTTTCTGCCGTGTAAAAAGAATTCCCTGTTTCACTTTTATACTCATCATCTGCTGGCCGGAGATAATAGAGGCCGTTGTTTTCATCTGCTACAGCGTCACTAAACTCAATACCTGTTAAAGTAAATTCCCAATCGCCAGCAGTGCTTGTGTCTCCAATTTTCAAAACTCCGCTTGTCTGATTATTCTCACCATTTCCAGTGGTGGTATTGGGTGAATCGCCTATTTCTCCCCCGCAAGCTGCCAAGGACAACGTGAGTGCCACCGCCAGAATAAGCGGCAATATCTTTTTCATTGCTTCTTTACTCCTTCCCGCACGACCTCCGCAAAGGTGTGCTTGACAATTTGGGGCGTTCCCTTCATTTTGATGTACCTTGCAACCGTGGAGCCGCTGTGCTCTACTTTACGGCCTACCACCGCATAGTTTCCCGGCTTGGTATACAGGCGGTGTATTTCTATGATTTCACCGGGGGGACACTCCGGCTCAGCTATCAAATTTTTATTATACTGTAACATATTATACATAGATATACATATATTGTCAATTAATGCCGTGAACTTTCCACAGTAGTGGCAAAAGGAGAAGTATGTGCAGATATAAGGGAGGTAGATACAAGCGGAGTAAAATAAAAAATCCGCAATCCATTGAGTCTCAATGGATTGCGGATTGGTCCGAGTGCCGAGATTCGAACTCGGGGCCTCTTGAACCCCATTCAAGCGCGATACCAAACTTCGCCACACCCGGTTGTCGGCTCAGGACTCGTTGTCCCGGCGACTCGTTTATATTAGCATACCCCCGGGGAAAATGCAAGCTTTTTTTTAATTTTTTTCAATTTTTTTTGAAATAAGAATAATGTTGAGAAAACTGACGAAATATAACTGTATTTGCAACTTTTTTGAAAGGCACAAAAACTCCTCCGAGAAGAATTTCCCGGAGGAGTGCATTTATTTTGCGGTTACAAACAGCTCATAAAGTCTGGAGAGCATATCCCAAGTCTTCCGATCCATCACTCCCGTCTGTTCCAGCTGGGCCAGACCCTGGAGCCAGCGGGTATTTTCCACTGAGGCGTCTCCGTGATAGCCGTCGGACGGGGCATCTACAATGCCGTTGAGCTTCTGGCTAAGGATCTGGAACATGGTCTGGGGCAGAATCATATAGCCGCCGGACATGCCCGGGGAGACCTGGAACCCTTCGCCAGGGAAAATACGCAGGGAGCGGGTGGGTGAGACGTCCCGCTCCAGATCCACCCAGGCGGAGTGGATGGCGTCCCAGGTGCGCTGGTCCACCACACCGGTGACCGGAGGAGCCAGCTCTCGCTGGAACAGCATCACGGCCTCCAAGGTCTCCTCGCCAAACAGTCCGTCCATGGCTAGCTTTGGCAAGAAAGGGTAGCGGGTAGCCAGCCGCCACAGCATGTATTGAAGGTTGCGGACCGGATTGGACAGCATTTCCTGTTCCAATTCCATTCTTGTCATACCAATTTGACCCCCTTAAAGTCTGTGTTTCCAAGCTGCAGACCTCCGCCCGGGAACTGGCCCTGCCGGCTGGTGGTGCCGTAGGTTTTACCGCCGGTCTGAGCGGATGCAGTCTGGCTGAGCGGAAAGTTGATGTTATCGTTGCGTAGATCTCGCTCAATGCCGGTGTAGTTGTTATAGAGAGAATACCAGGTATTGGGACCGACAATGCCGTCTACCTGCAGTCCGGCCTGTGCCTGATATTTCCGTACCGCCTGTGCCGTAGCATTACCGTAGATGCCGTCTACCCGAATGGGGGTGAGGGATTCGTTAAACTCGGCGGTAAGGGCCAGCATATATTGCAGAATACGCACATCCGCTCCCCGGTCACCCGGCCGGAGAATACCGGGATACTGGAAGGAGAAAGTCTGGAACTGCTGACCCATACTGACCAGCTCTGAGAGCTGGTTGGTGCCCACATAGAGATAGACCAGCTTATACCAGGTAGCCTTGCCTACAATGCCGTCCGGCGTGAGATTGAAAATCTGCTGGAATGTTTTAACCGCCTGTTCTGTGCTCTCATCAAATACATTGGTGACCGGAAAGAGCTTGGGAATGGCAGGATAACTCTGGGAGACGCGGTTGATCATGGTTTTGAGAACCAGCACATCGTCTCCGGTGGAACCCAAGCGAAGCGGCGTGCTGGGATAGGACTGACCCAGGTTGCGCACCGGCGCATCCTGGACCAATTCAATGTCGTTTCCATAATAGTACCGTAAAATCTCCATGGCGGAATAGCCCTGCTGGGCCAGATCCTGGCTTCCCCATTGAGAGAGCCCAGCGCAGGTGACGGTGGTGCCGTTGCAGAACTTGGCGGCCAGAGGCTCGACAAATCCCTTGCGGCGGATGTAGTCATTAAAAATCTCGTCTACGACCTGACTGATATTCTCGAAAATGTTGCGGCCCCGGATAAACTTTTGATCGTAAGCAGTGGAAGATGTGATTTGAAAGTCATAACCCCGACTGGGATAGAACTCCGTATAGACCCGGTTGAGGGCGAAAGAGATAATGGCCAGCACGTTGGCCTCAATGGCGGCGGGCTCCCAGGTGGGATAGATCTCACTGGAGGCCACATTCTTGACGTAATCCGGGAAGGATACCGTTACATTTTCGGCCCACTGATCGGGCGGTCCCAGATGCACGGTAATGGTGCTGGGTACGTAAGGGACGACGGATACTGCCATAGCGCCACCTCACAGATTCTGGCCCGGAATATCCCGGATGCTGTTTTGCAGCAGACTGGACTGGCCCTCGGTGAGGGGCTCCAGCTCCATATCCTGGAGAGTCTCTACCCCGTCAAAAATCTGGACGCCCTCTACCAGCAGCATGGCATAGCCGGGGTGCTCTGCCCAAACGTCACAGATGGCGAAGGGGGGAAGCTGCGCGCCGGGGTGTGTACTTTCCCCGAGCAGGGGCGTAGGGATGCTGATCGGCTGTGTCATTCCACTGGAGTCGGTGGCCTGCACGGAGAGCAGCTTGTATTTGCCGCCCTCTCCCCGCTGTGTGACCACTACCGTGGCGTCTACCACCGGGAGTTTGGCCCGAGAGGTATATACCTGCACCACCAGCCGTCCTTTACCTTTCACTTCCATGTTGTTTCCTCCTTCTGGGCAGGTGTGAGCCTGCCCTCGTTTCCCCATGCTATGCGCAGGGTGAGGGAGGGGTGCGGAGAATAGAAAAACACCCCCAAGATCTCGAAGATCCTTGGGGGTGCTGAGCAGTTTAACGAGGCGAAGCGGAGCTTCGCAGGGTGTTCTTTGCCAAGCTTTCTTACAAGAAAGCGGGAGACTCATCCAGCTCAGAGCGCTTGGCGCGGCTCATAAGGTCTGCAATCACGGCATGGACATCCCGGCCGTTGTAGAGCACCTCATACGCGGCCTGGGAGATGGGCATCTCTACCCCGGCCTTCTGGGCCAGAGAACGGGCGTTGGCGGCAGCGTAATAGCCCTCTACTACTGCGCCGATCTCCTCCAGTGCCTCAGGTACGCTCTTTCCTTGACCGATCAGAATGCCATACCGGCGGTTTCTGGAGTGCATGGAGGTGCAGGTGACGATCAGGTCGCCGACTCCAGCCAGACCAATAAAAGTCTCCTTTCGGCCACCCAGCGCCACACCCAGCCGAGCCATCTCCGCCAGGCCGCGGGTCATGAGCAGAGCCTTGGTATTGTCCCCGCAGCCCATGCCGTCGGTGCACCCGGCACACAGGGCAATGACGTTCTTCAGCGCGGCACAGATCTCGGTGCCAATGCGGTCGTCGCTGGTGTACACCCGGAACCGGGGATTCATAAACAGATCCTGAACCAGCTCCGCATCCTTCAAATCGTCTGCAGCCGCTACCACGCCGGTGGGAATGTGACGGCCGACCTCTTCCGCGTGGGAGGGACCGGAAAGGACCACCACAGGACATTTACCCTCCAGCTCCTCCTCGATGACCTGAGAAAGGCGCAGGGAGCTATCCTTTTCGATGCCCTTCGACACCGAAATCACGATGGTGCCCGGATCAATGAGCCCACGCAGCTTATGGGCCGTTTCCCGCACGGCATAGGAGGGGGTAGCCATTACTACCGCTCCGCAGCCCTTCACCGCGCCCAGATCGGCAGTAAACTTCATCTCCTGAGGGAGCGGAACCCCCTTGAGCATGGGGTTCTCCCGAGTCTCCTCCAGTGCCACCGCCTTAGCGGGGGTGTGGGACCAGAGGGTAACGTCGTGACCGTTTTCCACCAAAAGCAGGGCCAGAGCCGTTCCCCAGCCGCCGCTGCCTACCACGGTAATCTTCATGTTTCCTCCTTCTCTTTTTCTTTTTGAAAAAGGTACATAAGGTATCGTAAGAAATACAAAGGTGACGCTGCGCGGTTAAGGAACCTCACTTCCTTTTATGCAGGGAGAACTTGTTTTCCGTGCCTGTGAGGAGCCGCTTGATGTTGCCGCGGTGCATGTACAGGATCAGCAGTCCGATGACTGCGCCCAGCACGGTGATCACCACGTTATGATATACAAACCAGGTAGCAAAGGGGAAGGAGGCGCCGGCCCAGCAGGAGCCCAGGGACACATACCGGGTCAAAATGGCCAGGATGAGGAAGCCGCCCCACACCACCAGAGCGATGCGCCAGTCGATCATGATGGCGATGGCGCCGCCGGAGAGAATGCCCTTGCCGCCCTTGAAGTGGAACATGCAGGGGAACATGTGGCCGAGCAGACAGAAAAGGCCAGCCCAGTATTTTGACAGTGCGACGACAAGAACTTCGTTGGCAATCATCTGCCGGAACAGGAACATGCCCACCCAGATGGCGACAATAGCCTTAAATACATCGGTGAGGATCACTACCAGGGTGAGAGGACCGCCGAAAGTGCGGTAAAAGTTGGTCAAACCTGCGTTTCCGCTGCCGTGGGTGCGCACATCATCCCGTAAAATATACTTGGAAACGATGACCGCTCCATTGAAACAGCCGCAGAAGTAGGCAATCACAGCGGTGAGCAGGGCAGGAAGTATAGCGGCAGAGCCTAAATCAGTCAAATCCATGGTTTAACCCTCCTTGTCTTCCTTCTGCCGGATAGTCAGCCGGATGGGCGTGCCCTCCAGGCCGAAGGTGGCGCGGATCTGGTTTTCCAGGTAGCGCTGGTAGGAGAAGTGGAACAGCCGAGCATCGTTACAGAAGCAGACAAAGTGAGGCGGCTTGATGCCGATCTGAGTCATATAGTAGATCTTCAGGCGGCGGCCCTTGTCCGTGGGGGGCTGTACCCGGGCGGTGGCGTCGGCCAGGACGGAGTTGAGCATACCGGTGGTGATGCGCATGGCGGACTGGTTGTTGACGTAGGTGATCAGGTCAAAGAGACGGTCTACACGCTGGCCGGTCAGGGCGGAGATGAAGATGATGGGGGCGTAGGTCATATAGCTGAGATCCCGCATCACATCCTTGCGCATCTTGTCCATGGTCTTGCCGTCTTTTTCGATGGCATCCCACTTGTTGACCACGATGATGCAGGCCTTGCCCGCCTCGTGGGCCAGACCGGCTACCTTGGTATCCTGCTCGGTGACGCCCTCCTGGGCGTCAATGAGGATGAGGCACACATCGCTGCGCTCGATGGCCATGGTGGCGCGGAGAACAGAGAACTTCTCAATCCGGTCATCCACCTTGGACTTCTTGCGCATGCCGGCGGTGTCGATGAAGAGGAACTTGCCCTTCTCATTTTCAAATACGCTGTCCACCGCGTCGCGGGTGGTACCGGCCACGTTGGAGACGATGACACGCTCCTGGCCCAGAATACGGTTGACCAGAGAGGACTTGCCTACGTTCGGCTTGCCGATGATGGCGACTTTAATGGTGTCGTCATCCTCTTCCTCCTCATCATCCGGGGGGAAGTACTCAAAGCAGGCGTCCAGCAGGTCGCCGGTGCCATGGCCGTGGACGGCAGAGACGGCGATGGGGTCGCCCAGGCCCAGGTTATAAAACTCGTACACATCGGGGTTCTCTCGACCGACCTGGTCGGCCTTGTTAACTGCCAGCACCACAGGTTTGCCGGAACGGAGAAGCATGTTGGCTACCTCCTGGTCGGAGGCGGTCATGCCTGTCTTCACGTCGCAGACAAAGACGATAACGGTGGCGGTGGAGATGGCGATCTCAGCCTGCTCCCGCATGAAGGAGAGAATCTGGTCGTCAGTGCCCGGCTCAATGCCGCCGGTGTCTACAATATCAAAGGTGCGGTTTCTCCACTCGCACTGGGCATACAGCCGGTCACGGGTGACACCGGGGGTGTCCTCCACGATGGACAGGCGCTGGCCGCACAGCTTATTGAACAGCATGGACTTGCCCACGTTGGGACGGCCCACAATAGCAACTAAAGGTCTCATGATAGTCTCACTCTCTTTTCTTCACTCAGCTGGGCAGAGCCGTCAGCTGGGATTATAGCGGTAGTATTCCCCGTCGCTTCCCGGGGGAGTCGTCTGCTCGATGGTAACAGGCAGACCAAGCATAGCATCCACCAGATCAAAGCCGCTCTCCGCATCCACTGGACATACGGTGACGCCCAGTTCCCGCTCTACATCAGCCACCGTCACATCGTCCAGGAAGACGGACTCTCCGGCGCGGAGCATGTTGGAGGGGATGAGCAGCCGCTGTCCCAGCTCCTGACCTTTCAACTGGGCAATGAGGTCCTGGCCGGTGACCAGTCCGGAAACAGTAATGGTTTCGCCAAAAAAGCGGTTGCGGATGGGATAGACCCGGCCCTGAAGCTGGGGGAACTCTTTTTTGGTTTTTTGCAGGATTTGATCAATGAAGGGTGCCGCGGAGACTCCGGTGGCCACCGAGAAGGGGACCAGTTCTCCCACCTCCGGCTCATCCAGAGCCATATCTGCCTGGCTGAGAAGCAGCCGGAGCATGCCCACGCCGTTTTCCAACTGGGCCATGTCTTCATAGAAGGATTTCTCCGGCAGAGGCAGCCCGGCCAAAAGATAAAATTCGTCGGAGCACCAGGCCAGGCGGGTACCGTGCTTCTCCATGAAGGTTTTTCCAAACGCCTCTACCTGGGCAATGACGGCAGCGGCCTGTTCCTGAGTGTAGGGAGCGATGGGGCACAGCCCGTCCCGGAATTTGGTTACGCCCACCGGGACGATGGCTACGCTGGCCACACCGGGATACATCTCAGACAGCTCCCGCAGTGTGCGGTCCAGAGCCGGACCGTCATTGACGCCGGGGCAGGAGACGATCTGGCAGTTCATGGTGATGTTGGCGGCGGCAAAGCGGCGCATGACCTCAATACTCTCTCCTGCCCGCTTGTTTTTCAGCATCTCCACCCGCAATTGGGGGTCTGTGGTGTGCACCGAGACGTTGATGGGGCTGATGTGCAGGTCAATAATGCGCTGCACCTCGCGCTGAGAGAGGTTGGTAAGGGTCAGGTAGTTGCCCATAAGGAAGGACAGCCGGGCATCATCATCCTTAAAATATAAGGTATCCCGCATGCCCGGGGGCATCTGGTCCACAAAGCAGAAGATGCAGTTATTGGCGCAGGAGCGGGCCCGGTCCATGAGATAGGTCTCAAAATCCAGGCCGAGATCCTGACCCTCTTCCTTGCGTACATGGGCGGTGCGCCGGGTCCCGTCCGGGGAGAGAAGGGTCAGCTCCAAACGGGGGTCGTAGCTGTAAAACTTGTAGTCCAGCACGTCTACAATGGGGGTGCCATTGATCTCCAGCAGGGTGTCCCCCGCCCGGACCCCGGCGCGGTGGGCAGGACTGCGGGGGTCCACGTGCCGCACGACGGTCATGCTCATAGGGGACTCCTTTCCGGCGGCGGAGAACTGCTCCGGGCCGCAGATGTTTTCTCTCATTCTCACCACTGCCCCAACAACCAAAGCGTTTGTTGGGGCAGGAAAAACCGAAGAATGAATTTGCGTATTTCAAGCGTTTTGTTTATTTTACAATAGAATGGGCCGTATTTCAAGGCAAACAGGAAAATTCAACGAAACGTCGCCCATGGGGAAAAAACAAGGGAAAATATGTGCGATTTTTCCAGAAGAGGTGTCTGCATTTTATGTAAAGTCATGGTTGCGTGGGATGCGGCAGGATGTTAAACTGTAAACTGTGATTTTAGAGCCTAATTTGGCCCCCTGTTGCATCAGTCCGGCCAGCGGCGTCTTGTTTGTTGAAGGAGGGCACCTGTGATGATTCAACGTGCCGATTCAAACCGAAAGACCCTTTTGGCTTTGTTGGTGGTGCTTGCCGGACTGCTTGTACTGCGGTACTGTGCCTTTGGCCTGTCCTATTATCCTCAACTGGACGACTATATCCAATATTGCAATTACCGGCAAAGTACAGAACCCTTCTGGGAGATGGCCCTGCGGGTGGGACTGCTGGCCTCCCGGCCTTTGGCCAACATAGCCGACTATTTTATTTGGAGCCCCCTGTTTGACCATATGTTGGTGGGAGTGGCCCTGGTCTGTGTGTTATACGTGGCCTGTGTGGGCATGATGTAGAGCCTGCTGAGACGGCATTTTCCGGTAGGACCAGTTTTTCCAGTGGTAATGACCCTGCTGCCTCTGGGTATGGAGGGGCTATACTGGATGTCCGCCTCCACCCGTATTGTGGGCGGGATGTTCTTTGGCTGTCTGGGGGCCGTGGCCTTTGCGAGATGGCTGGATACCGGGCGCTGGTACTGGCTGGCGGCCTATCTGCCCTTACAGCTTCTGCCCTTTGGGTTTTATGAGCAGAGTGCCGTGCTGTCCATGACGCTGGTGTTGGGACTGGCCCTGCTGGAGCTGCCACGGCGGAAATGGCGCTGCCTGGGAGCTCTGTGGGCTCCTGCTGCCATGGTGCTCTATTTTGCGTTTTTGTCCTTTATGGCATCCAAGAACCCCTTTGTCTCCCGCAGTGAGCTGGTGTTGCCTGACAGTCCGTATTACTGGGACGTTTTCCTGCCCCAGGTTCTGGGGCAGATCAAGAAGGCGTTCCTCGAGGGCGGCCTGCTGACCCTGGGAAAGGGCTTTATCCGGGGAATCCAGATCTTGCTTTCCCATGGCCTGTGGCTGTGGCTGGCGGTGATGGCGGCCGGGTGTGCGGGCTTTGGTTACCTTGCCTGGAAGGAAGATAGCCGCAAGTCGGACCGCACCGCAGTGGGGATCCGTCTGCTGGCCTGGCTTGTGGGCATCCTGCTGGCGGTGGCCCCGGTGACCCCGTTCCTGATTTTGGGCAATCCCTGGTTCTCTCTGCGGGGTACGGTGACTTCCTTTGTCGGAATCGCCCTGGTGGCGGATACGGTGGCGGAGCTGATCTTCTGCCGCTGGCGCAGGGTTCTGCCCTGGGCGGCGGCAGCCTTTGCGTTGGTATGTTCGATAGCCTGTCTGTCTGAATTAAGTGATTACCGGGACACCTATCAGACTGATCAGAAGATTGCACACGCAGTTTTGTCCACGCTAAAGGAGGACCAGGTGGCAGGTGAGACCAAAGTGGGCATTTTAAATCTGAAGTCCAGCTACCTTCCCGACCAGAATTTTTACTACCACGAGCATATCCACGGCTGCACAGAGAGCAGCTGGGCCTTTTCCGGGCTGATCACTGCGGTGGGAGGGCTGGGACTGCCCAGCGTAACGCCTCTGCCCACCACCCCAATGTATCAGCAGTGGAACTATGAGAGCAATCGCCCCGACCGCTTTGATCTGCTGTATTACTATGACGGCGAACAGTTGATTCCTGCCCAGCTGGAGGTCACTGGGGAGAAGAGCTATCGGGTGACGGATCGCCAGGGCAACCTTTTGGGAACCATCTGGGAGGAGAACGGAAATGGATATTTCCAACCCGCGGCGTAATGTGGCTCCCCTTGCAATTTGATACAAAGTATCCTACAATAATGCCTGCGGAATAAACTGGTCAGCGGTTTATTTACACGTATGGTTTGATAGAGAAGGAGGTCCTTTCATGCCCCTTGACCGCATTGCCGGAAATCTGTTTCAGCGCACCTCGTCCGCCCAGCGGGCCGCATTTTTGGCCTGTTTCGTATCGGGATACCTGGTGCACCTGTTTGCTTTTACCAATATCATTCCGAACTCCGATGGACTCAGCCGGGTCTTTGATCCCCAGCAGATGACGGTGTCCGGGCGGTGGTTTCTCCACTATGCCTCCGCCCTAAACAGCTTTACCCAGATGCCTGCCCTCATAGGCTTTTTCTCTATGGTTTTTCTGGCTCTGGCGGCGGTGGGCATTGTGAGCGTGCTGGGGATGCGCAGCCGGTCTCTGGCCGCTCTGCTGGGGGTGAGCATGGCCGCCTTCCCCTGCATGGGCTATACCTTCCTGTACATGTTTACCGCCTCTGCCTATTGTCTGGCCATTTTCCTGGCTGTGCTGGCGGTGGCGATGGCGAAAAAAGGTTGGCGATGGGCTGTGGCAGGAAGCTTGCTGCTGGCCCTGTCCATGGGCATCTACCAAGCCTACGCCGCCGTGGCGGTGGCCCTGTCGGTGCTGCTGATTTTAAAGCGGTGCCTCAGCCACCGGGCACAGTGTAAGGAGACCGCCGTGCTGGGTGTGCGCCTGTTGGCCTTCCTGGCGGTGGGAGCTGTGGCCTACTACGTCATTTTACAGGTGTTTTTGAAGGTAAAAGGGCTGGAGCTGCTGGAATACCTGGGGATGAGCCAGGCGGGCAGCGGTTATCCCATTGCTCAGCTGCCCTCTTTGCTGCTGTCTGCCTATAAGCAGGTGGTGGTGTTCTTCTTTGTGCCCGGTTCTTCCAACGCCTTTACCACTCCGCTTATGGCGGGGCTGGATGTGCTGGCTACCCTGCTGGCTGCGGTGTGCTTTTTCGCTATCCTGGTGCGCCGCTCCCTGTGGCGGGAGGTATGGCGGGTAGCCGGTGCGGTTGTCATGCTCCTGCTGCTGCCCGTGGCAGTGAGTTTTGCTCAGATTATTTCCCCCTACTCCGACGCCACCCCGATTATGAAGTACCCCTATGTGCTGGTGTACGCTGCCGTGCTGCTGTGTGCCGACTTGGGACTGAGCCTGCTGCCTCGCCCCCGTGCGGGCGTGACGGTCTCCTGGGCGCTGGCGGTCTGCATGGTTTGCCTGTGCCTGTATGGAGCCAACATCAATAATATCCTCTACACTGCTTCCGAGCAGGCCCACCGCTCTACCCTCAGCTATGCGACCCGGCTGATGGAGCGGATTGAGAGCTGCCCGGGCTACACGGGAGAGGAGGAGATCGTCATTATCGGTTCCTTCCCCGTGGACCGGATTTACTCCCAGATCGAAAGCTATGCTCTGGTGGATCATTACAGTGTCCCCCTGAACACGGTGGCTCCCCTCAATAAGCACATCTACTACTACCTCCAGGACTGGCTCAATATCCCCGTGGAGGAGCCGGACGAAGAGGTTATGCTGGAGGTCTCCCAGTCCAAGGAATTCCAAAAAATGCCCCTCTATCCCGCCGACGGCAGCGTCCAGAAGCTGGATGGCCGGATCGTAGTGAAGATCCAGGAGGAGTATACCCCCAAGAGCGACTACGAGATCGCCTATGAAAACAGGAGATGAACCCATGGATACACAGAACTCGCTGCGGGACGGACTGCTGACGGTAGTGCTCCCAGCCTACAATGAGCAGGATTCCGTTCCCCTGGCGGCAGATACCATCTGTCCTCTGCTGGAGAAAGAGGGAATCCGGCACGAGATTCTCTTTGTCAACGACGGCTCCCGGGACGGGACTTGGAAGGCGATCCAGGCCCAGACTGCCCGGCATCCTCAGGTGCGGGGAGTCTGTTTTTCCCGCAACTTTGGTAAAGAGGCTGCCATCTTTGCCGGTCTGGCCCAGGCCAAGGGCGACTGCGCGGTGGTGCTGGACTGCGACCTGCAGCATCCGCCGGAAAAAATTGTAGAGATGTATCGCCTGTGGCAGCAGGGCTACCAGGTGGTGGAAGGGGTCAAGGTGACCCGGGGCAAGGAGAGCCCCCTGCACACCCTGGCGGCCAAGACCTTCTACCACTTCATCAGCAGCGCCACCAAGATCGACATGTCCCGGGCATCTGACTTTAAGCTCCTGGACCGCCGGGCGGTGGATGTACTGGTGGCCATGCGGGAGAAGAACGCCTTCTTCCGGGCTCTGTCCTCCTGGATCGGCTTTGAGACCACCCAGGTGGAGTTTGAGGTGCAGCCCCGGGCGGCGGGGGAGTCCAAGTGGTCTATCCGCTCCCTGGTGCGCTACGCCATCACCAACCTGGCCGCTTTCTCCACCGCGCCCCTGCAGATCGTCACCTTCCTGGGTGTACTGGTGTTTTTGTGCTCCCTGGTGCTGGGTGGCTGGTCCCTGTGGCAGAAGATCAGCGGACAGGCCCTGGAGGGCTTTACCACGGTCATTCTGCTCCTGCTGCTTATCGGAAGCATCCTGATGATTTGCCTGGGCATCATCGGTTATTACATCGCCAAGATCTACGAGGAGATCAAGGACCGGCCCCGGTTCATTATCTCTCAGGAGTGCGGAGGCAAGCAGGATGACCGATAAGCTGAAAAAAATCTTCGATCCCACCTTCTTCCGCTTCATCGTGGTGGGCGTCATCAACACCCTGGTGGGCTACGGAGTGATGTTCGGCCTGTACAATCTGGCTGGACTGCACACCTGGGGGGACGCAGGTTACTGGATCTCCTCGGCGGCCAACTACATCATCGGCAGCATCGTCAGCTTTTTCCTCAATAAGCACTTCACCTTCCGCAACCAGGAGAAGGGCGCGGGCGTGGTGCTGCGGTTTGTGGTGAACATCTCGGTGTGCTGGCTGCTGGCTTACGGCCTGGCCAAGCCTGCCGTGGCATGGGTGCTTTCCGGCTGGGGACTGAGCGAACAGCTCCAGGGTAACCTGACTATGCTGGCCGGCTCGGGACTTTTCGTGATCCTCAATTACTTTGGCCAGCGATTCTTCGCCTTTAAGCAGCGTTAATGAAAAAGAAACGAACAGCGGACCGATCAGATGGATTCTGATCGGTCCGCTGTATTTTTCATTCCGCCAGAGCCTCCTGCTCCGGCGGGGCAAATTCGGTCATGTCTCCCCAGTACCGTTTGGGCATATGGGTCATGCGGCACTTGGGGTTGTAGCGCCCCTCAATGGAGATGGTGTGGTAAAAGCTGCGCCACATTTTTCGGTAGGCCAATTCCTCCTGGTCTGCCGGGCCTATTTCAAGGTCCTCCATAGGCAGGATGGCCCAACGGCCAGGAGTGTAGACCAGGGCCTCCTGGTGGGTCTTGTCGTAGAGGAGAAACTGTTCCTGAGGCAGGCGGGAGCAGAAGTGGATGCGCAGCAGGGGCAGTACCCGGTTTTTGGGCGTGATGGTTCCCACCAGCACGCCCTCCAGCTGGGAGAAGCGGACAAAGCCGGTGAACAGGTGTGCCTCGCTGCTGAGTGCCTGAACCGCCTTGTGGACCTGGTTTACCACCGGGTGGGTGAGGTCCCGGGTAAAGCCGGGCCCTCGCTTGTATCCCAGGCGGAGGAAGCACCAAAGCCAAAGTTCCCGGTCGGGCAGGCAGGTAAGAAATCCACGCAGCAGCCAGTCCTTTCCCGTCTTTCCCAGCTTGGCCTCCAGAGAGCGGTACACCCGCTGGGCCTTGGCCCGGTCGGTTTCCACCGATCGCTGGGCGTAGAAGGAGGCGCAGGCCTGGTCGAAGGGGGTGAAGTCAGCCGGCTCCTCCCGGTGGGTGTAGGCCTCAAATACGCAGGTGAGAAAACCAGCCAGGGAGCCGTCATAGAGATAGGAGACCTGAGTCCAGTTCATGACGCACCTCCCATGGAGAAGAGAGACAGCTGTTCCCATTCCGGTTGGGCCAGGTTGGGGGCCTCCAGAGCTACCAGATGGCGCAGCAGTCCATCCTGGCTGACCCGAAGCCCCCGCTCCATCCTGCCGGAACAGGTAATGAAATACTGGGCCCGCTTGAGCACCACCCCCAGCTGTTTGAGACCTTGGAAGTTCAAAGGGCCGAAGCGCCGGGCGGCCAAAATTCGCCGGGCACTTTTGACTCCAATGCCCGGTACCCGCAGCAGGGTCTCGTAGTCCGCCCGGTTCACCTCCACCGGAAAGTGCTCCAGGTGGCGCAGTGCCCAGCCGCATTTGGGATCCAGTCGGGGGTCCAGATAGGGCTGGTTTTCATCCAGAATTTCTTCCGCCTGGAAGTGATAAAACCGCAGCAGCCAGTCGGCCTGGTAGAGCCGGTGTTCTCGGAGCAGAGGGGGTTGGAACCCCTGAGGAGCGGGGAGCAGGGGGCTGTTGGATACGGGCATATAGGCGGAGTAGAAGACCCGCTTGAGGCGGTAGGTGCGGTAGAGCCCCTGGGTGAGGGCCAAAATCTGCCGGTCGCTCTCTCCGGTGGCTCCCACAATCATCTGGGTGGACTGCCCCGCTGGGGCAAACCGGGGAGCGTGGCGGTATACCTTCAGCTCCTGTTTGGAGACCGTGATCCCGTCCCGGATCTGCCCCATAGGGGCCAGAATAGCCTGCTTCTTTTTATCCGGAGCCAACAGGGCCAGGCTTTGGGCGCTGGGCAGCTCGATATTCACGCTCAGCCGGTCGGCCAGCAGTCCCAGCTGCTGGGTGAGCAGGGGATCAGCCCCGGGAATTGCCTTGGCGTGGATGTAGCCTCCGAAGCGGTACTCCTCCCGCAGCAGACGCAGACACTGGATCATTTGCTCGGTGGTGTAGTCCGGGTCCCGGAGGACGGCGGAGGAGAGGAAGAGACCCTCGATGTAGTTGCGGCGGTAAAAGCCCATGGTGAGCTCGCACAGCTCCCGGGGGGTGAAGGCGGCCCGGGGCAGGTCGTTGGAGCGGCGGTTGACGCAGTATTGACAGTCGTAGACGCACACGTTGGTTATCAGCACTTTTAACAGGGAGATGCACCGCCCGTCAGCGGAGAAGGAGTGGCAGCAGCCGCACTGGGTGGTGCTGCCGATGGTTCCCGGTCGTCCCGAACGGTTGAGACCGCTGGAGGTGCAGGCGGCGTCATATTTGGCCGCGTCGGCCAAGATCTCCAGTTTTTGCAGCAGCTCCATACCCTTCACCTCAAAATAGAACATTTGTACTATTATTATAAACTGGAGAAGAAGAAAGTCAAGGGGAAGTTTTTGGATGGAAAAAGCCCTGGCTGCCGGAAACGGCAGTCAGGGCTTTGCAGGAAAACAAGTTAAGGTTTCAGCAGATGGACGTTGAGATGGTTGTAGGTCATCTCGATGCCGTGGCGCTCAAAGGCGGGACGCACGGCTTCCAGCAGGGGATAGTAAACGTTCCAGTAGTCCTCCGTGGTGGTCCAGACCCGCACCACATACTCAATGCAGCTGTCCTTATAGGCGTTGAGCCAGATGGCAGGGGCGGGATCGGAGAGAATTTGCGGGAACTGCTCTACCACTTCCCGCAGGGCAGTTTTTACGGTCTCAGTGGGGGCGTCATAGGAGGCAGAAAAGAGCAGCTCCATGCGGCGGTGGCCCAAATGGGTGTAGTTGATGACCTTGGCAGCGGAAACCTGGCTGTTGGGGATGTAGATCTCCTTATTTTCCGGGGTGACCAGCATGGAGTAGACCAGACCCACAGTGGATACCGTGCCGCCCACATTGTCGATTTCCACATAGTCACCTACGACGAAGGGCTTGGAGACCATGATGACGATGCCGCTGGCCAGGTTGGACAGGGTGTTCTGAAGGGCCAGGGACACAGCCAGACCGGCTACGCTGAACACGGCAATGATGGAGGTGACGGGCACGTTCAAGGCGCTGAGGACCATCACGGCCAGGATAGACCACAGCAGCACCCGCACGGTAGAGCGGATATAACCCCGCACGGCGACGACCGCTTTGCTGCGGTTCAGTGCCCGGTCCACCAGCTTCATGAGGATCTTCACCACAATGATGCCGATGATGAGAGTTAGTGCACCCCGAAGGATGGTGGAGAGGGTCAGTGCCTGCCAGGAGACCCCGCCGGTTACCTGGGACAAAATGGAGTCAAGGGACATGGATATTCCTCCTTTGGATGGGTATTAAAAGGCGCGCGGCGGGACAAGCCCGAACGCGCGCCTGTAAGACGAATCTTATTCCGAAGTGTTTTGACTGACGTGCCGCTTAAGGCACTCAAAGGTCTCGGGGCTGATGTCGTGCTCAATGCGGCAGGCATCCGCGGCGGCCGTCTCCGGGGAAACGCCCAAATGGATAAGCCATTGGGTGAGGAAACGGTGGCGCTCATAGACCCGCTGGGCGTTGGCCTCGCCCTCCTCCGTCAGTTCCAGATGGCCGTCCTTTTCCATGGTGATGTAACCGTTGGTTTTCAGAATGGACACGGCGCGGCTGACAGAGGGCTTGGAATAACCCAGGTATTGGGCTACGTCGATGGAGCGGACGATGCCCTTCTCCTGGCGCAGCACCAGAATGGCCTCCAGGTAGTCCTCACCGGACTCGTGCAGTACCATAGTCGGGCCTCCTTTACGTGAAGTTTTAAGAATCAGTAAACAATATTATACCATAATCTCACAATTGATTCAACTAAAAGCTGTCTGCGGTCTGTTCCTTGGAGGGACTGCGCTTAGAGCGAAGGAAGGAGAACTTGGTCTCCGAGCAAATGACCGCCACAAAAATCAGTGCAAAGCCGGCCAGCAGACGGGGAGTGACCGGGTCGCCGTAGAACAGCACCGAGAACAGTACGCCGAATACCGACTCCAGGGATAAAATCACCGAGGCGGAGGAGGGGTCAGAGCCTACCTGTCCCACATTCTGGAACAGCAGAGCCACCGTGGTGCACACCACACACAGATAAAGCAGAGGCAGCAGTACCTGCGCCTGAGAGAAGATGGCAGCAGGGAAGGGCTGGAAGAGGGCGGCGCTGATCAGAGACAGGATTGCCGTACCTGCAAACTGGAAGACAGTAATGAGGTAAACGTCCTTGCCGGGGGAGAGCTTGTTTACCGCTACAATGTGCAGGGCGTAAAACAGAGCGCTGACCAGGGTGAGCAGATCCCCTATCGTAATGGTGAGATCGCCGTTGAGGGATACTAGGCCAACTCCGGCAACACACAGCACAGCATCCAGAATGTTATAGCGGTCGGGGCGCTGCTTGGCCAGCCACCAGTAAAGGAAGGGGACCAGTACGCAGTAGACCGAAGTCAGAAAGGCGTTTTTCGAAGGCGTGGTGTATACCAGACCAAAGGTCTGGGCGCTGTAAGCCAGATAGAGGAAAGCACCCAGAATTCCGCCGCGCCAGATATAGTCCTTTTTAAAAACAGTCCCCCACTTCTTCCAGCAGAACAGCCCCAGCAGAATGGCTCCCGTGCCGAAGCGGAAAGTGAGCAGCCAGAACACCGGGGTAGCATCCAGCGTATTTTTCATAATGAAGAAGGAGGTGCCCCAGATAAAAGCGGCCAAAAACAGCATGGGTTTGGCCAGCTTGCGGGAGAGGTTGGATTTCATTGCATTTCACTCCTGTACGAAGTTGCATTTTTACGGGAAACATGGTAGGATACCGTTGCTTTGAACGTATTTCTCTCCTGGAGGTGAGATAGGTGAAGATCCTGCCAAAGTCCTTTTATGACCGGGATACCGTGGAGGTGGCCCGGGACCTTTTGGGCAAATATCTGGTGCGGGAGTATGAGGGCAAGACGCTGATGTGCCGCATCATGGAGACGGAAGCCTATGTGGGACGGATGGACAAGGCCTGCCACGCCTACGGGTATAAGCGTACGCCCCGCACCCAGACTCTTTTTGCGCCGCCGGGCACCGCCTACATCTATCTCATCTATGGAATGTATCACTGCCTCAATTTGGTGACCGAACCGGAGGGGGAACCATGCGCAGTATTGCTGCGAGGGGCGGTTCCCGTCCAAAACAGGGATATTATAGCAGACAATCGCTTTGGCCGCAAGGGAAATGAGCTTACCAGGTATCAAACCAGCCATTTTTTGGACGGGCCTGGAAAGTTGTGTAAGGGACTGGCTCTCACCCGGGAAGAAAACGGTCTGGACCTGACCGTTCCGCCTCTTTACGTGTGCGACGGACCAGCACCCGACCCGGCTAAGATCCATGTGGGACCCCGGGTGGGGATCGACTATGCGGAGGAAGCGGTGGACTTTCCCTGGCGGTTCTGGGTGGAGGAGGATGGATATGCTGTTTTTTGATCTGGACGGCACCCTGCTGGATTCCAACGGGGTGTGGCTGGACATCGATGTGGAATTTTTAGGGCGGCAGGGGATCTCCCCGGTACCGGCCGACTATACCGACTATGTGGCCCACCACAGTGCACCGGACGCCGCCCGCTACACGAAAGAGCGCTTTGGGCTACCCCATAGTCCGCAGGAGATTTTAGATGCCTGGATGGAACTGGCCCGGGAGGCCTACGCCCACACGCTGCCTCTGAAGCCGGGAGCGAAAGAGTTTTTGCTGCGCTGCCACCAGGCGGGGGAGCGGATGGCGGTGCTCACCTCCTGCATGCCGCCCCTTTGCCAAGCGGCTCTGGAGCGCCACGGCCTGCTACCGCTTCTGGAGCGGGTCATTACCACCAAGGAACTGGGCCTGGAAAAGCGCGACTCTAACCTCTACCGCCGGGTAGCGGAGGAGATGGGAGTGGCCTGTGGAGACTGCCTGCTCTTTGAGGACGCTCCGGACTATTGTGCTGCCGCCCGCCAGGCGGGCTGGTCGGTGGCGGGGGTAAAGGATGCCCTGTTTGAAGGTCGGGAAGCGGAGCTTCAAGAGCTGTGCCGCTACTGGGTAGAAACCTTCCAGACCCTGCCCACGGAGCTGGAAAAGCGGATCTTTCAAGGAGAAACATGACTATGGTGAAATTGATCGTCAGTGATATTGATGGGACTCTGCTGCCCTATGGGCAGATCAACCTGCGGCCCAGCCTGTTCCAGGTGATTGAGCAGCTGCGGGAGCGGGGAGTGATCTTCTGTCCCGCCTCTGGGCGGCAGTACCACTCCCTGCGCGGTCTGTTCGCCCCGGTGCAGGATGAGCTGGCCTATCTGTGTGAAAACGGGGCCATTCTCTATGGAGCGGGCCGGGAGGAGGACGCCCCGGTACTGGGCAAGACTTCTATGCCGCGGGAGGCGTCTCTTGCTCTGGCAGAGGACATCCTGGCTCTGCCGGGCTGCCAGCTGCTGGTGTCCGGCGCTAACGTGAGCTATGTGTGCCGGTGTACCAGCGACTATGTGTCCATGCTGAAAGATGAGAAGGGCAACCGAGTCCAGATTCTGGAGCATCCCCGGCAAATTGAGGAGGACATTTTGAAGGTGTCGGCTTACTGCCCCGCAGGGACCAAAGAGCCTGCCCAGGTTCTGGGACCCCAGTGGGGGGAGGCGCTGCATATGGCGGCGGCAGGTCCCGACTGGCTGGACTTTACTCTGGCAGACAAGGGAACCGGCCTGGAGCAGCTGTGCCGGGCGCTGGGAGTCTCGCCGGAGGAGACCGTTGCCTTTGGGGATAACTGGAACGACGCTGCCATGCTTCACCGGGCTGGCCGGGGCTACCTGATGGAGCAGGCCGACCCGGAGCTGGGCAAGCAGTTTTCTCTGCGCTGCAGCGATGTGGAAGAACGGCTGCGTGATTTTTTGGCGGGAGGAACCTTATAAATAAACCGCGCTGAGCGACAGACAAAGATCTGGAACTCAGCGCGGTTTTTTATGGCAGAGAGGAGAATGGGTTATCACTCAAAGGGGGCTGCCCGGCGTAGGTCTTGATGATGTCCTGGGCCACCTCCCGTTTGGAGACACGGGTGTCCATAGACTGCTTTTCGATGTAGCGGTGGGCCTGGGCTTCCGTCATGTTGAGACACTGGATGAGCAGCCACTTGGCCCGGTTCACCAGACGAATCTCTTCCATGCGCTCTTCCACCGACTGCTGTTTGGCCTCCAGCTTGCGCAGCCGCTCCCGCAGGGCACAAAGTACCCGCAGAGAGTGGGTGATCATGGGCAGAGAGGTGGGCTTAGACAGGGTGAGCACTCCGTGAGGGGTCACTTTGGAGTAGACGTCGTTATAAAGCGCGCTCTTCACACACAATAGAACTCCAGCGTGGCTGGTGCTGCACACGTCAATAGCAAGACGCATACCAAAGTCGTCCTGGAGAGGGGCATTGATGAGGACGATATCGTACTCCTTGTCCAGCAGCGCCCGGCGGGCCTCTCCACAGCTCTTTACCATGTTTACTGGGAAGAAATCATTGCGGGGGAGCAGGTCGGAGACGGTGCGGTCAAAGGCGGCCGAGGCCGAAACCACCAGTACGCTGTACGTGCGTTCCTGGAATACCATAACATCTCCTCCTTCTCCAAATGATATCAGCCTCTCCGGCGGCAGTAGGCGGCGACTACCGAGGGGGGCAGGTGCTGGGTGACAAACTTGCTCTCCCAGGCGGCGCTCATAGCCTCTTCCAGGCAGGTGGGCAGCCGACGGTAGCGGGAGAGAACACCGGCGGGCGCGGTGTAGAGGTTAAAGTCGGCGGGAGCAGGAAGGGTGAGCCCCTGCTTGATGCCGTAGAGTCCCGCATAGATGAGCATGGCAAAGGCCAGGTAGGGATTGGCCGCAGGGTCGGCGGAGCGCAGCTCCGCACGCCGGAACTCGCCGACGGCAGCCGGAATGCGGATCAGCTGGGAGCGGTTCTCCGAGGACCAGGTGATGTAGCCCGGGGCCTTGCTGCTGCCCAGGCGCAGATAGGAATTAGCGGTGGGGTTTAAAAATGCGGTAAGGGGATAGGCCTGATCCAACAGTCCGGCGATAACATGGGGCAGGGGATCGCTGCCCTCTGGCCCCTTAACGGAGAAATTGATGTGCAGGCCGCTGCCTGCCCGGTTGCTTAAAGGCTTGGGGGAGAAGTCGGCCCACAGGCCGTTGTGGGCAGCCACCGTCTTAACAATGGAGCAGAAAGTGACCGCATTGTCGGCGGCGGTGAGAGGATCGGAGTAACGGAAATCGATCTCGTTTTGCCCCGGTCCCTCTTCGTGGTGAGAGCCCTCGGGCTGGATGCCCATCTGCTCCAGGATCATGCAGATCTCCCGGCGGATGTTCTCTCCCTTGTCCTCGGGAGCCACGTCCATATAGCCCGCCTGGTCATAGGGCTGGGTGGTGGGATTGCCCGCCTCGTCGGTTTGAAAGAGATAAAATTCCATCTCCGAGCCGAAAGCAAAGGCGTAACCCTCCTGAGCGGCCTGGGCCACAGCCTTTTTCAGCAGCCCACGGGTGTCGGAATCCAGGGGAGTGCCGTCCGGGTGGGTGACGTCACAGAACATGCGCACCACCCGGCCGTTCTCCGGCCGCCAGGGCAGGGAGATGAGGGTGGCAGGATCGGGGTGGAGAAAAAGATCAGAGCGGACCTCTCCGCCAAAGCCGGCAATGGCCGAGGCGTCAAAGGCCACGCCGTAAGTGAATGCCCGCTGAAGCTGGCTGGGCATGATGGTGATGTTTTTTTGCTTGCCGTATACGTCGCAGAAGGCCAGACGGATGAACTTCACATCCTCCTCCTGGACGAACTGGATGACTTCTTCCGGTGAATATTTCATGGCGTGTATGCCTCCCTTGTGGGCGGGAATCAACTCCCGGGATGAAATAAAAAAGGGACGTTCCGGGGGAAAAAGGGGACACTTCTCCCAGGGAACATCCTTGTTCATGGTAGATAAAATACTACATTCGGCGGAAATTGTCAATTTGCTCTTTTGGAAAAACACACGGCTTCAAAGGCAAGAAATTTTTGTGATTCCGCCCTTGACAATCCGGAGGGGGGAAGGGTATAGTATGCCCATGAAAAGACGACGGCGTCTTGGAAGTGAAATTCCAGGGCGCCGTCGCCTTTTTTTGAATTTTTGAAAGAGGTGAGTCACATGATGACCGTACCGGAGTATTTTGGATGCAAAGCCTTTGACGACCGCGTGATGAAGGCCAGACTGTCCCAGCCGGTGTATGAATCGCTGCGCAAGACCATGGATGAGGGGGCCAAGCTCAATCTGTCCGTGGCCAATGCGGTGGCCCAGGCTATGAAGGACTGGGCCGTGGAACAGGGAGCTACCCATTTTACTCATTGGTTCCAGCCCATGACCGGGATCACGGCGGAGAAGCATGACAGCTTCATTAGCCCGGCGCCCGATGGGCGGGTCATTATGGAGTTCTCCGGCAAGGAGCTTATCAAGGGCGAGCCGGATGCCTCCTCCTTCCCCTCCGGCGGCCTGCGGGCTACCTTTGAGGCCAGAGGCTATACCGCCTGGGACCCCACGTCCTACGCGTTTATTAAAGACGATACCCTGTGTATCCCCACCGCTTTCTGCTCCTACGGAGGCGAGGCGCTGGACAAGAAGACCCCGCTGCTTCGTTCCATGCAGGCGCTCAACAAGCAGGCACTGCGAGTGCTGCGGCTGATGGGAAATGACACCGTCAAGTACGTGCGCACCTGTGTGGGACCGGAACAGGAATACTTTTTGGTGGACAAGGCCCTCTATGACCGCCGCCCCGACCTTATCTACACCGGCCGCACTCTGTTCGGTGCACGTCCGCCCAAGGGACAGGAACTGGACGACCACTACTTTGGTTCCATCAAGCCTCGGGTGGCTGCTTACATGAAAGAACTGGATGAGGAGCTGTGGAAGCTTGGTATCCTGGCCAAGACCGAACACAACGAGGTGGCTCCCGCCCAGCACGAGCTGGCTCCTATCTACACCACCACAAACATCGCCACCGACCACAACCAGCTCACCATGGAGATCATGCAGAAGGTGGCCGCCCGCCACGGTCTGGTGTGTCTGCTCCATGAAAAGCCCTTTGCCGGAGTAAACGGCAGCGGCAAGCACAACAACTGGTCCATTTCCACGGATGAGGGAGTAAACCTTCTCTCTCCCGGGGATACTCCCCATGAAAACGCCCAGTTCCTGGTGTTCCTGTGCGCGGTGCTCCAGGCGGTGGATGACTACCAGGACCTGCTGCGTATGTCGGTAGCCACCGCGGGCAACGACCACCGGCTGGGTGCCAACGAGGCTCCGCCCGCCGTGGTGTCCGTCTTCTTGGGAGATGAGCTCACCGGCATCCTGGAGGCCATCGAAAAAGATGCGCCTTACGCCGGAGTGGAGCCCACCCAGATGAAGCTGGGAGTCCACACTCTGCCCCGGTTTGCCCGGGATACCACCGACCGCAACCGTACCTCTCCCTTTGCCTTCACCGGCAACAAGTTTGAGTTCCGGATGCTGGGCTCCTCCAACTCCATCGCCTGTGCCAACATCATGCTCAACACCGCGGTGGCCGAGTCCCTCAAGGAGTATGCCGATCGTCTGGAGGGAGCGGGAGAGGACAAGAACCAGGTCCTCCACGACCTCATCCGGGAGACTGTGTCCAAGCATAAGCGCATCATTTTCAACGGCAACGGTTATGACGATGCCTGGATCAAAGAGGCTACCCAGGAGCGGGGACTGCTGAACCTGCGCACCACGCCTGACTGTGTGCCCTGCCTGCTCAGTGAGAAAAATGCGGACCTGCTCACCGGACATAAGGTATTCTCCATGGCGGAGCTCCGTTCCCGCTGCGAGATCATGCTGGAAAACTACACGAAGACGGTGAGCATCGAGGCCCTGACCATGATCGACATGGCCCGGAAGGAGATCCTCCCTGCGGTGGAGGAGTACACTGCCTCAGTAGCCGCCGGAGTTGCGGCCAAGCGGACTGCAGTGGCTCAGCTGAGCTGCAGCTATGAAGCAGGACTGGTGAGCAAGCTGTCTCAGCTTACCGATCAGATTGCTCAGCGCACCGACGAGCTGGAACTGGCTATGGTGCACTTGGGAGATGAGAGTGACGTGATGGTCCAGGCCGACTATGTGCGGGACGAGATCCTGCCTAAGATGGGCAGCCTGCGGGCAGCGGTGGATGAGGCAGAGACCATGACAGCGAAGAAGTATTGGCCCTTCCCCAGTTATGGGGAACTGCTGTTCGGCGTGCGCTGAATATAAGGAGGAAAAATTATGTGTTCCATCATGGGATATTGCGGGGAGGGTATGGATTACGAGACCTTCCGACAAGGATTTGACCGTACTCTCTCCCGTGGACCGGATGACACCCGGATCGTAGATACCGGGATGGGCTTGCTGGGCTTTCACCGTCTGGCCATCATGGATCCCCGGCCGGAAGGGATGCAGCCCTTTGAGCTGGAGGGAAGCTTTGTAGTCTGCAACGGCGAGATCTACGGCTTTGATGCTCTGCGCAAGAAGCTGGAGGGCAAGTACACCTTTGTCAGCGACTCCGACTGCGAGGTGCTGCTGCCTTTGTATCGGGAATATGGAACCGATATGTTCCGCATGCTGGACGCAGAGTTTGCCTGCATCCTCTTTGACGCGGTGAGCGGCAGCTATGTAGCCGCCCGTGACCCCATCGGCATCCGGCCTTTGTATTACGGCCGGGATGAGAAGGGCGTCATGGTCTTTGCCAGTGAGCCCAAGAACCTGGTGGGCCTGGTAGATAAGATCGCCCCCTTCCCTCCGGGACACTACTATAAGGACGGCGTCTTCGTGCGCTATGCCGATATGACCCGGGTGGAGCGGCCGGTGTACGACGATCTGGATACTATCTGCCAGAACATTCGGGAGAAGCTGATTGCCGGTGTAGAGAAGCGGCTCATTGCTGATGCCAAGGTGGGTTTCCTTCTCAGCGGCGGCCTGGATTCCTCTCTGGTGTGTGCCATCGCAGCCAAGAAGAGTTCCAAGCCCATTCGTACCTTTGCCATCGGTATGGATACCGACGCCATCGACCTGAAATACGCCCGGGAGGTGGCTGATTACATCGGCAGCGACCACACCGAGGTCATCATCAGCCGGGACGATGTGATTGAGGCCCTGGAGCCGGTAGTTGCCCTGCTGGGCACCTACGACATCACCACCATCCGGGCCAGCATCGGTATGTACCTGGTGTGTAAGGCTATCCACGAGCAGACCGACATCCGGGTGCTGCTTACCGGAGAGATCTCCGACGAGCTGTTCGGTTATAAGTATACCGACTTTGCCCCTTCCGCCCAGGAGTTCCAGCATGAGGCGGAGAAACGCATCCGGGAGCTGCACATGTACGATGTGCTCCGGGCCGACCGGTGTATCTCGGTCAACTCTCTGGAGGCCCGGGTGCCCTTCGGTGACCTGGACTTTGTCCGCTATGTCATGGCGATCGACCCCGAGAAAAAGCGCAACCACTACGGCAAGGGCAAATACCTGCTGCGCCGGGCCTTTGAGGGGGACTACCTGCCCACTAACATTCTCTACCGGGAGAAGGCAGCCTTCTCCGATGCAGTAGGCCACTCTCTGGTCAACGATCTGAAGGACTATGCGGAGAGCTGCTACACCCAAAAGGAGTTTGCAGAGAAGTGCAAGGCATATACATACGCGCAGCCTTTTACCCAGGAGTCTCTTCTTTACCGGGAGCTGTTTGAGAAGTACTACCCCGGCCAGGCGGAGATGGTGGCTGGCTTCTGGATGCCCAACCGCAGTTGGGAGGGTTGCGATGTGGATGACCCCTCGGCCCGTGTGCTGTCCAACTACGGCGCTAGCGGACTGTAAGAAAAGATACAGCATGAAGGAGGAACAGAGAATGTGGGGAGAGGAGCGGCACCTGCACGAGGAGTGCGGTGTATTTGGGGTGTGCAGCCCCAAGGAGCAGGATGTGGCCAGCCTGACTTATTACGGCCTGTTTGCTCTGCAGCACCGGGGACAGGAGAGCGCCGGCATCGTGGTCAACGACCGGGGGGTGTTCTCCACCTGCTGCGACGTGGGACTGGTCAGTGAAGTATTTCCTCCCCAACGGCTGGAAGCGCTGGGCCAAGGAAATATCGCCGTAGGCCATGTGCGCTATGCCACCACCGGCTCCGACCATAAGCGCAACGTACAGCCCATCGTTATCAACCACTTCAAAGGGCGTATGGCTCTGGCCCACAACGGCAACCTCACCAACTCTGTGCCTCTGCGCCACAAGTTGGAGGAGCAGGGCTCCATCTTCCACACCACCACAGACTCGGAAGTCATTGCCTATCTGATCGTCCAGGAGCGGCTGCGCCAGCCCTCCATCGAGGCGGCAGTTTCTGCCGCCATGGATCGGCTGGAAGGGGCATACTCCCTGGTCATTTCCTCCCCCGCCAAGCTCATTGCGGCCCGGGACCCTATGGGGTTCCGGCCGCTTTGCTTGGGAAAGCGGGACGACGGGAGCATCGTGTTTGCCTCCGAGTCCTGTGCTCTGGATGCGGTAGGAGCCAAGCTGGTGCGGGATCTGCTGCCGGGGGAGATCGTGGTGGCCGACGCCCAAGGGGTGCGGACCGACACAAGTCACTGTGGACGGACCGCGCCCCACCTTTGCGTGTTTGAGCTTATTTACTTTGCACGCCCAGACTCGGTGATCCAGGGCTGCAGTGTGAGCCATGCCCGGGAGCGGGCGGGGGCTTTCCTGGCCCAGGAACACCCGGTGGAGGCGGACGTGGTAATCGGTGTGCCCGACTCCGGCCTGGATGCCGCGCTGGGCTACGCCAAGGCCTCCGGCATCCCCTACGCCATCGGCTTTACGAAAAATCGGTATGTGGGACGCACCTTTATCGCGCCCACCCAGGCTATGCGGGAGGAGGGCGTGGACCTGAAGCTCAACCCAGTGCGGGAGGCGGTGGAGGGCAAACGAGTGGTCCTCATTGACGATTCCATTGTTCGGGGCACGACCTGCCAGCGTACCATTGCCATGCTCCGCCGGGCGGGGGCGAAAGAGATCCACATGCGGGTCAGCGCGCCGCCCTTTGTGGCCCCTTGCTACTACGGTACCGACATCGACAGCGGTGAAAACTTGATTGCCAACCACCATAGTGTGGAGGAGATTGCAGATATCATTGGGGTGGATTCTCTGGGCTACCTCAGTTTGGAACATACCAGGGCGTTGGCAGGCCGGGAGATGGGCTTCTGTACCGCCTGTTTTGGCGGAGGATATCCCACATCGGTTCCCCAGAGCGGAGAGAAGGACCGTTTTGAATATAAAATTCCCCGCAAGCCACAATAAAAGCACGGGAGGCTATGATATGAAGTATATATTTGTGACCGGCGGTGTCGTGTCCGGACTGGGTAAGGGCATTACCGCTGCATCCCTGGGCCGACTGCTGAAGGCTCGGGGGCTGAAAGTGGCCGCCCAGAAGCTGGACCCCTATATCAATGTGGACCCGGGGACCATGAGTCCCTACCAGCATGGAGAGGTGTTTGTCACCGAGGATGGGGCGGAGACCGACCTGGACCTGGGACATTATGAGCGTTTCATTGACGAGGACCTGAACCAGTTTTCCAACCTGACTACCGGGCGGGTCTATTCCAACGTGATTGCCAAGGAACGCCGGGGGGAATATCTGGGCAAGACCGTGCAGACCATCCCTCACATCACCGACGAGATCAAGCGGTTTATTTACTCCGTAGGAGAAAAAACCGGGGCCGACGTGGTCATCACGGAGATTGGCGGTACCACCGGCGACATGGAGAGCCAGCCCTTCCTGGAGGCTATCCGTCAGGTAGGACGGGAAGCAGGCCAGGGCAACGCGCTGTATATCCATGTCACCCTGGTGCCCTACCTGCGTGCCTCCGGGGAGCACAAGTCCAAACCCACCCAGCACTCGGTAAAGGAACTGCAGGGCTTTGGTATTTCACCGGATATTATCGTCCTGCGCTGTGATGAGCCCATTACCGACCGGAGCGTGTTTGAGAAGATTGCAGGCTTTTGCGGGGTACGGCCCGACTGCGTGATCGAAAACGTGACTCTGCCCAGCCTGTACGAGGCCCCTCTTATGCTGGAGGCAGCCAATTTCTCAGGGGTCGTGTGCCGGGAGCTTGGACTGCGGACTCCGCCGCCTGATCTGCGGGAGTGGCGGGAGATGGTGGAGCGTATCCGCCGGCAAAGCCGCAGCGTCACCATCGGTCTGGTGGGCAAATATGTTCAGCTCCACGATGCCTACCTCTCGGTGGCCGAAGCTCTGCGCCACACGGGGTATGCCCTGGATACCCGGGTATATATCCGGTGGGTCGACTCGGAGGGGCTGACCGGAGGAACGGTTTCCTCTCAGCTGGACGGGCTGGATGGGATCTTGGTTCCCGGCGGGTTTGGAAGCCGGGGGATCGAGGGGATGGTTCTGGCCGCCCAATACGCCCGGGAGAAGCAGATCCCCTACCTGGGGATCTGTCTGGGTATGCAGATTGCCGTGATGGAGTTTGCCCGCCATGCGGCGGGGCTCTCCCAGGCCAATTCCGGAGAGTTTGACCCGGCCTGTCCGCAAAAGGTCATCGACTTTATGCCCGGGCAAAATGATGAGATCGACAAGGGCGGTACGCTGCGTCTGGGCAGCTATCCCTGCCGGGTGCAGTCGGACAGCCGTCTTTACCAGTGCTATGGTGAACCGTTGATTTACGAGCGTCACCGTCACCGCTACGAGTTCAATAATCAGTACCGTGCCCAACTGGAGATGGCCGGGCTGAGGCTCAGCGGCCAGTCTCCCGACGGTCGGTTGGTAGAAGCGGTGGAGATCACCGGACACCCCTTCTTTGTGGGAGTTCAGTTCCACCCGGAATTCAAGAGCCGTCCCAACCGTCCTCACCCCCTGTTTCGTGGGTTTGTGGCGGCAGCCGGCAGCCGGAAAGAACAAGTAAAATAAAAAATGTCCGCTCCAACTTGGAGCGGACATTTTTTATCCAAACCAGTGTTATGCCACCAGCGCACGAATACCGAAAAACAGCAGGACCAGAATACCCAGGACGATGCGGTACCAGCCAAAGGGCTTGAAGTCGTGCTTTTTCACAAAGTCCATCAGGAAACGGATGCACAACAGGGAGACTACAAAAGAGACGATAAAGCCTACCGCCAGGATAGCGGCCTCCGGACCGGTAAAGAGAGCCTCGCCAGCAGCGATCTTCTCGGCGAAGAACTTGCCCAGCTTCAGGACGCTCACACCCACCATGGTGGGGATGGCCAGGAAGAAGGAGAACTCCGCAGCCACAGGCCGGGCACAGCCCAAAATGATAGCGCCCAAAATGGTAGCGCCAGAGCGGGAAGTGCCGGGAATGATGGACAGGGCCTGGAACAGGCCGATGCACAGGGCAATCTGCCAGGTGAGGTCGCTGGTGCGGCGGATAGCAGGGGTGCGGCGGCGATCCTCGATAATGAGGAAGCCCACGCCGTAGACGATCAGAGCAGCGGCTACCACCCAGGGGTTCATCAGATGCTCATCCATCCAGTCATTGAGGGGGAGACCAATGACGGCAGAGGGGATGCAGGCCAGAACCACCAGGCCCCACAGGGTCCAGGTCTGCCGCTTCTGATGGGAAGATTTCCGGGGAGAGAAGGGGTTGAGCTTATGGAAAAACAGCACGAGTACGGCTAAAATCGCGCCCAGCTGGATCACGTAGCGGTACATATCCATAAACTCGGTGGTGACATTCAGCTTGATGAATTCATCTACCAGAATGAGGTGGCCGGTGGAACTGATGGGCAGCCACTCGGTGATGCCCTCCACCACGCCCAGGAAGAAGGACTTCAGCAGCTCAACAATCAACATGGCAAAATTCCTTTCCAACGTATGTCGTTTTCGCTGTGCCTGTTACAAACACATTAACCGAGTGGAAAGTATAACACGGGGAAAGGAAAGAAACAAGGGCAAATAGTCCATTCTTTTCTTAAAAATTGTATAAAAACAGACATGGCCGTACCAGGAGAAATGCTGCGGCAAAGCACAAATGAAAACCAAAATAGAATAGAGGTTGACAATCTGCTGCCGAAGAATTAAACTTAAATGTAAACCAAGAAAATAAAATGTTTACAAACAGGAGGGGCAGAGCCATGAATTTTGTGGAGGAACTGAAACAGAAAGTGCTGGCCGGAGGTAAAGTGACCCGGGAAGAGGCGCTGGAGCTGGTCAGTGTTCCCTTGGAGGCGTTAAGCCAAGCGGCCGATGAGTTGCGGGAGCACTTCTGCGGTGACCGCTTTGACCTGTGTACCATCGTTAACGGCAAGTGCGGCAAATGCTCCGAGGACTGTAAATACTGTGCCCAGAGCGCCCACTACCACACCAGCCTGGAGGAGAGCTATCCGCTTCTCTCCACAGAGGAGCTGGTGAAGGGGGCCGCGGAAAATAAGCGCAAGGGCGTATTGCGCTACTCCATTGTCACCTCCGGGCGTAAGCTGTCCGACCAGGAGGTGGATCAAGCCTGTGAGAGCATCCGGGCGATCCGGGAGCAGGTGGGTATTGAAGTATGTGTTTCCTTCGGCCTGCTGGGGGAGGAGGCCTTTCGAAAGCTGAAGGAGGCGGGGGCCTCCCGGGTCCACTGTAATTTGGAGTCCTCCCGGCGTTACTTCCCCCAGGTGTGTACCACCCATACTTATAACGAGAAGATCGAGACGCTGAAAGCTGCTCAGCGGGCGGGACTGGCCGTCTGTTCCGGCGGCATCCTGGGACTGGGGGAGACGATGGAGGACCGGATCGACATGGTCCTCACCGCCCGGGAGTTGGGAGTAAAGTCCGTGCCAGTCAATCTGCTCAACCCCATTCCCGGTACACCCTATGAGCATAATCCGATCCTGACCGAGGATGAGCTGCGCCGGGTGGTAGCTATCTTCCGTTTCCTCATTCCCGACGGCAACATTCGTCTGGCAGGAGGCCGAGGCCTGCTGGAGGATAAGGGAGGGCGCTGCTTCCGTTCCGGAGCCAATGCGGCTATCTCGGGCGATATGCTGACCACCGCGGGCATTACGGTGCAGCGGGATCAGGAGATGCTGAAGGGGCTGGGGTACACGGTCCGTTTGGAGTAACCTTCAGCAGGGATACTCATATTCAAAGGAAGCTTGGCAGCTTTCTCCCGCCCAAAGAAGCTGTCCATCCTGAAACAGGTGGTACCGGGCACGGCAGGATACGTTTTCACGGATGGTTCTGCACATTTCACCTCCTTGGGGAGCGTGCAGAGGGCGGCCTTGATCAGACAGAAGTTCCGCAGTTAGCAGCAAGTCATTTTGCTTTACAGAAATTTTTCCACTTTTAACAGATAAAATCCGAGCGCCGCAATATGTGGCAAGGATTATAACCTTACTAAAAATAGACAGCACGGCGATCACACCGGGGAAGGAAATCGGGCCCAGAGGGATATCTGCGGCTGAGAGTATTAGGGAACCTTCCGGAAATAGACACTGGATCCAGAGGTAGCGGCGAGGAAAAGAGCGGCCTTGGTCCCCCTCGATATACCCCAGATCGTGATCGAAGTGATAGGTCTTTCCATTGACACAGAGTTGGCCTGTGACCGGATGCCGCATGCTGAAGACCCGGTGACGGCACTCCAAAAAGGGAACAAAGCGGAAGGGGCCCATAATATCGCCGGGAAGCGAGGCAGGCTGCCCGAAGCGGAGCTTCCCCTCCACATGGCAGTGCTGGGAATGAAGATGAAGCTCCACACCCTGAGGAGAAAAATAGTTTTGTCCCAGTTTGGCCTGGGGACGATCCCAACGGACAAGGCATCCCTCTCCGGGGAGGGGGATGTTCCAGTGTTCGTGTTCCGTGACGATCTGGATGGAACTGGTCCGCCGGCCCCGACAGGTATGAATGGCTGGAATCAAGGCCAGGGTTTGGGTGGGAGACTGGCACTTGAAGTACCAGCCGCGAAAACTGTTCCCCATAGGTTGACCTCCCAAGTGAAATAGGAGCGCTTTCCTTCCGACGTGAGGAGAGCGCTCCTGTTTATTGTTTCCGGATATCGATGGGATATTCTTCGTCCTGTCCCTGCCGCCTTGACAGAAATATGGGGAGGACTATAATAAATCTCGTTATCAAAGCTCAAGAAAGAGGTAGAAAAACCGAAGCAGAGCCGCAGGGAAGGAAGCATTGGAATGAAAACAGATGTTTTGGGGCAGGTTAAGCGGTATGTGCTCCTGTGTGTGGGGCTAACCATTATGGCCTTTGGTGTGGCCTTTTCCATTAAGGCGGGATTGGGTACCTCGCCGATTTCCAGCCTGCCCTATGTGCTCAGCCTGTTGACGCCTCTAACAGTGGGAACGGCCACCATTGCCATGCATGTGGTGCTTATTTGCCTGCAGATTTTACTTCTTCGCCGCCGATATGACCCTATTCAGCTCATGCAGCTGCCGGTGGCTCTGATCTTTGGGGTACTGACCGATTTTAGTGTCTGGGCGCTGCAGGGAGTGTCCGCCACATCCTACCCCATGCAATGGGTGCTCTGTGTGGTCGGCATTCTTCTGGTGGGTGTGGGAGTCAGCTTTGAGGTCACCGCCAACGTAGTGACACTGGCGGGCGAAGGAATGGTTCTGGCCTTATGTAAGGCGTTCCCTTTGAAATTTGCCAACACCAAAGTGGGATTTGATGTGACGCTGGTGCTTATTGCCAGTACACTGTCTCTCGTCTTCCTGGGACAGCTGGAAGGAGTGCGGGAAGGCACCGTGGCGGCGGCCATCTGCGTAGGACTGGTAGCTAAACAGGTCAACCGGCCTATGACCGCCTTTGCCAAGCGATATCTGTAAAAAAGCGGTCCAGACACAGAGACCAAGTTCTCTGCATCTGGACCGCCTTTTCATGGGTTATGGAGTATGGTACAATAAGAAAAATTATTTATGAATCATGACAGAGGGAAAGGAGCAAGGGTATGACCGAATTTTCCTGCTGCAAATTGGAGATTTTTATTCCAGAGAGCCATTTACCCGTTCTTCAACAGGCACTGCGAGAGGCAGACGCGGGACATATCGGCAGCTACGACAGCTGTCTATCTTACAGCCCGGTTACCAGTTGCTGGCGGCCCTTGACCGGGAGTGAGCCCTACCTGGGTCAGGTAGGGGCGCTGAGCACAGAGCCGGAGCTGAAGGTGGAGGTCACCTGCCGCCGGGAGAAATTGGATGAGACACTGAGAGCGGTGAAGGCTGTGCACCTCTATGAGGAGCCGGTAATCAATGTGATTCGCCTGTATCAGGTGGGAATATAAAAAGCCGCCCGGAGGCGGCATGGCATGGAAAGAGGAGAGCATATGACAGAAGTAGTGGCTGCCCTCATCTGGCAGGGAGAGCGGTTTATGATTTGCCAGCGCCCTGCGCACAAGGCCCGGGGAATGCTGTGGGAGTTTGTGGGGGGCAAGGTGGAGCCCGGAGAGAGCAAGGAACAGGCCCTGGTGCGGGAGTGCCGGGAGGAATTGGCAGTTGAAGTGGCAGTGGGTGATATCTTTCTGGAGGTCACTCATACATATCCCGACATTACAGTTCACCTTACGCTGTTTCACGCCTCCATTGTCCAAGGGGTGCCCCAGAAGCTGGAGCACAACGATATCCGCTACATTACGGTGGATGAGATTCCTAAATATGAGTTCTGCCCGGCGGATGAAGTGATCCTGCAAAAGCTCCGGCAGGAGGGAGGACGCTCATGACCGGACGGTACATTGCCTTTGATGTGGAGACGCCCAACTCTGCCAATGACCGTATTAGTGCCATTGGTGTTACCGTGGTAGAGAGGGGAGCAGTGGTGGAGCAGCACGACTACCTGGTCAATCCTGAGACCCGGTTCGCCTCTTTTAATGTGGCGCTCACCGGAATCACACCGGAGATGGTAGCAGATAAGCCCGCCTTTCCTCAGCTTTGGCAAGAGCTGGAGCCTATTTTTGACAGTGGATTGCTGATAGCCCACAACGCCCCCTTCGACATGTCGGTGCTGGCGAAATGCCTGCGGGATTATGGGATCCGTTGGCGGCCCAACGTCCCCTATGCCTGTACCTGCCAGATGAGCCGTCGTCTGCTGCCTCAGCTGCCCAATCACAAACTGAATACCCTGTGTGATTTTCTGGGTCTGGAACTGGACCACCACCGGGCGGGCAGCGACAGTCTGGCCTGTGGGGAGATCCTCCTGCACCATCTGCATTCCGGGGCAGACTTAACCCCATTTATACGTACGTATGACCTTATTGCGATTCGTACTATGCAGCCGGCCAGACGGGGCTGGGGATCACGACGCTAATGATTTGTAAGTGAAACGGATCATCAGCACGGCAATCAGAAAAGTGAGAAGATCGGAGACCGGCATGGAGTACAATTCGCCGTCCAAACCAAAAAAGACAGGCAGAAGTAATGCAAAACCGACGCCAAAGACCACTTCACGTACTGTGGACAGTACCGTGGAAGCCAGTGCCTTTCCCAGAGACTGAAGGTAGATGAAGGTGCCTTTGTTGACGCAGGCCAGGACCATCATGCACAGGTAGATGCGGAAGGACTTGATGGCAAAAGACGTATAGTAAGAGCTTTCATTGGCTGCGCCGAAGATGGAAATAAGCTGGACTGGAAAGCACTCTACAATAACCAGTGCTACCGCACCCACTGCCGCCTCTGCGAGCAGAAGGTGGGTAAACAAGCTCTTGGCCCGATCCTTTCGCCCGGCACCGATGTTAAAGCTAACGATGGGGATACAGCCTGCAGCCATCCCTACGGCGATGGAGATAACGATCTGGAAAAACTTCATTACGATGCCTACTACAGCCATGGGAATTTGGGCATACTCGGGTTGCCCGAAGATGGGGTCCAGAGCGCCGTATTGCCGAATCATATTGTTAATGGCGGCCATAGCGGCCACCAGAGAGATTTGAGAAAGCAGGCTGCACAGACCTAAGGGAATGAATTTTCCAATCAATGCCTGACGCATGCGGAAACTGTCTTTGGACAAGGATACCGCCCGCATGTGGCATAGATACCAGACAGCGAGAACTGCGGTGAGAATCTGACCCAGCACAGTGGCTACCGCGGCCCCCATCATCCCCCATTTGCATCCGAAGATAAAGACAGGATCCAAAATAATATTGACCACAGCACCGGCCAAGGTAGAGGCCATGGCAAATTTAGGACTGCCATCGGAGCGGATGATAGGGTTCATTGCCTGCCCGAACATGTAAAAGGGAACTCCCAAGGTGATATAAAAGAAGTATTCTTTGGAATGACGGAAGGTTTCGTCATTAACCCGACCGCCAAACATGGTCAGGATAGGCTCTTGGAAGAGCCGATAGATAGCGGTAAGCAATATGCTGGCCGCCAGGCAGAGAACAACGGCATTGCCAATGCTGCGGTGAGCGTTTTCTTTTTCATTTGCACCCAGGCAGATACTTACAAAGGCACAGCAGCCGTCACCAATCAGCACAGCCACAGCCAATGCTACCACAGTCAAAGGAAAGACCACGGTGTTGGCTGCATTGCCGTAGGAGCCCAGATAGGAAGCGTTAGCAATAAAAATCTGATCGACGATGTTATACAATGCAGCCACCAGCAAGGAAATAATACAGGGGATAGCATATTTCCTCATAAGTTTTCCGACTGGTTCCGTTTCCAAAAAAGAATTTGATTTCTGACCCATTTTAAATCCCTCCAAATAAAAAAGCGTGTAGCCAAGCTGGATTTATGCCATAGGCTACACGCTTTGAATTATCATGTTATTTCAGATAGTCCCCTACTGGAGCGTTGTTGTATTGTTTGATGATGCGAAGGAGAATAGAGCCATCCGGCTGTAAAACTTCAGAGAAGATCTGATACTGGACATGATTTCTCTCCAGCTGTTTTTTGTAATTCATCACTTCATTTTGTACTGCCTGTGCAGCATATTCATGCTCGACATGATCTTTTTGAAAGAAATGAAGCGTTTGACAGATACATGCTGCTCTGATTCGTTTCATAAACAGGCCTCCTGTCTCAGAATAAAAAGAAAACGTGCAGCAATCAACCGGATTTACGCCGATCTAGCTACACGTTGTAACTGTATTATATCGAAGGTTTGATAGAAATTCAAAGGTGGTTTTGAACAAAAAATCAAAAAAGCAGCAGATCAGTCGGGACCACCTTGTCAAATCAGGGGGCAAAGATTTATTGGGGGTTCTTCTCGGCTTCTGTACGGAAACGGCCGCGGCGGTATTCCGGGCACTGGTAGCGTCGTTTTCCCTGGCTGGCTCGGCCATATTCGATGGCTTGGACGGGGCAGCCATTGATACAGGCCATGCAGTGCGTACACTCCTTGCCCCACGCCGGACGCCCGTTTGCCATAGAGATAGAACCAAGGGGGCAGCTGCGTTCACATTTGCCGCAGGAGGTACAGGCATCTGATACAGAAAACGGAGAAGATTTGACAAAAAAGCGATAAAACAGCGTGTTGACAATTCCGGACTTCAGATGATCCAGTACACCTGCCTTCCGAGGAGGAAAGTCCTCGCCGTCCCGGATAGAGAGGATGGCCTTGCCCAGGGCGAACCGAGAGGCGTCTATCAACTTCTTGGACAGCTCCGGATCGGGGATGGAGAACATGGCAGTATAGTTTTCCGGCATGACCACGGAGAGGGTTCCCCGGTAGCGCAGACCGATCTGCTGGCAGAGCGCCCGGTTGTATGGCGCCGCACTTCCATTGTCTCCAGCACAGGTCATGACAAAGTAGGCGTCCCGGCTGCCGGAAAAATAACCGGAGCGAAGGATGGCCTCAAAAACTCTCGGGAGACGCCAGCTGTAAGTGGGGGCGACAAAAATCCAGGGTTTTGTGGAGGTCAGCTCCAGTGCAATACCATCCCGGATAAAGTGAAAGGTGTCCAGCAGCTCATCTTCCAGCTTATCTGCCAGCATTTTGGCGCAGTAGCGGCTGTTACCAGTGCCGCTGAAATAGACGATCATAGTATATTCACCTCAAAACTGTTGTCTGCGATTTGTCCACAGTATAACAGATTTTCCGGCGGCTGGGAATAGAAAACAGGGAGAGGGACTTCTTTCTATCAAAAGGACGGAAAAAGGACGGCCTGAGACGTGGTCTCAGGCCGTCCTGATTTACTTGGCAGGGAAGAATTACTTCTTCTGCACGTACTTCAAGCAGTCCAGGGTCACGGCGACCAGAATGATGATGCCGGAGAAAACGAACTGCAGGTTGGTGTCGATACCCAGAATAGTCAGGGAGTAGGTCAGAGCGGTGAAGATGAACACGCCCACGACCACGCCGGAGATCTTACCGATACCGCCGGTGAAGGAGATACCACCGACCACGCAGGCGGCGATGGCGTCCATTTCCCAGCCCTGGCCGTAAGCGGCGGAGCCAGAACCCACCATGCGGATACACTCCAGCCAAGAGCCGAAGCCATACAGGATACCAGCCATTACGAAGGCACCCACGGTGACCAGGAACACGGAGATACCGGATACGGAAGCGGCCTCAGGGTTGCCGCCTACGGCGTACAGGTTCTTACCAAAGGTGGTCTTGTTCCAGATGAACCACACAATGATGATGGCAGCCACGGCCCACAGAATGATGGTGGGGAACTTGCCGATGCGGGGGATGATCATGCTGGGGATGCTGGGATCAATGGCACCGAAGGAGACACCCTTGGTAGAGTAGGTGACCAGACCGAAGATGACCAGCATGTTGGCCATGGTGGAGATGAAGGGGTGCATCTTGAACTTTGCGGTGAAGAAGCCGGCGATGGTGGTAAAGATGGTGCACAGCACGATACAAACCACCAGAGCCAGAAGAATGCGGGCCACCACAGGCAGGCCGGTAAAGTCAAAGATATGACCAAATACAGAGCCGGTGTTGATGCCCTGGTGCATGATGATGGTGGCGGCCGTCATGCCCATACCAACCATACGGCCGATGGACAGGTCGGTGCCGGCCAGCAGGATCAGGCCGGCCACGCCGAGAGCCAGGAACATTCTGGGAGAGGCCTGCTGAAGGATGTTCAGCACGTTGTTCATCGTCAGCAGCTGAGTGTTCTTGACGATGGGGGTGATGATACAAAGGGCGATGAAGATGACAATGATGGCAAGATACAGGCCGTTTTTCAGGAAGAAGTCCCGCTTATTGAAAGTGTACTTATAGTTCTCCCACTTCTGGGCCATGGTCTCGCCGAAGGTGAACTTGGACATGCGGAGCATGTCGATCAGGTGATACTTGTAATCGAACGCAGCGTGCTGCCGATCCTTGACCTGCTGGAGGTCCTTGGCCAGGGTCATCTTGGCGTCGAAGAGACGGTTTTTGTGAACGTACTTCTCGTCCTTGATTTCGTGCTGGTCAGTGAGCTTGGACAGGGTAGCCTGATGCTCCTTGTTGAGCTCAGCCACAGCGGCCTGGTACTTCTCCTGAGCGGCGACTTTTTCATTGCGGCAGCTGGCCAGCAGGGGCTGGTAGTACTCTGCGTCGTAATGGGCCTTCAGGTAGCTCTCCGCGTCAGCGATCAGCTTGGAGATCTCGGCCTTGTTCTGGTTCTCTACCGCCTTGGCTGCTTCCAGCTCTTTCTTCAGCTGAGCAGCGCGGGCTTCCTTCTCCTGAGCGGTATAGATGCGGTCCCGCTTCAGGTTATCCAGGGTGCTCTGGATGTCAATGACTCTGTCGGTGCCGTCCACCCGCAGAGCATCAATTTTCGCTTGGATGCCGCCGACGTATTCGTCGATGGGCTGGCGCAGCTTCAGTTCCTGCTCCGCCGTAAGAATCTTGTTTTCTGTTGCCATATGCAATATCTCCCGTTATAGGTATTTTGCACTGAGCCGCAAAAGCTCTTCCTGATTGGTCTCCTTGGTGTTTACAATGCCGGAGAGATGTCCGTTGGACATAACGCCGATGCGGTTGGTGATACCCAGGATCTCGGGCATCTCCGAGGAGACTACGATGATGGTCTTGCCCTGTTTAGCCATTTTGATGATCAAGTCATAGATCTCATACTTGGCACCTACGTCAATACCGCGGGTGGGCTCATCCATCATAAAGACCTGGGGTTCCCGCTCCAGCCACTTACCAAAGATGACCTTCTGCTGGTTGCCGCCGGAGAGGCTGGAGATCATATCGTCCGGTCCCATACACTTGGTGTGCATGATCTTGATCTCCTTGTTGGTGGCTTTGACCATCTTGGGATTGGACAGGGCCAGACCGGCCTTGTATTGATTCAGGTTTGCAATGGTGGTATTGAAGGTGAGGTCGCACTTAAGGAACAGACCGTTGGCCTTACGTTCCTCGGTGATCATAGCGAACCCGTGTTCAATGGCCTCCTTTGCGTTGCTGAAGTTCATCAGACGGTTTTTAAAGTAAACGCGGCCCGCTGCACGGGTACGCACGCCGAAGATGGTCTCCAGCAGCTCGGTACGGCCGGCGCCTACCAGGCCATACAGGCCAAAAATTTCGCCTTCCTTTACATCGAAGGTCACGTCCTGCAAATGAGGGGCATACTTGGTGGAGAGGTGCTGGACGGACAAAATCGTATCGCCCGGCGTGTTGTCCACCGGAGGGAAGCGGCTCTCCAGGGAGCGGCCCACCATGGCGGAGATCAGCTCGTTCATGTTGGTGTCCTTGGAGTTCTTTGTCATGACCAGATTGCCGTCCCGCAAAACGGAGATCTCATCGCAGATTTCAAAGATCTCATCCATCTTGTGGGAGATGTAGATCAGGGAGATACCCTGAGACTTCAGCATCCGCATCATTTCAAACAGCTTATCGACCTCCTGAACCGTCAGGGAGGAGGTGGGCTCGTCCAAAACGATGACCTGGGAGTTGTAGGAGATTGCCTTGGCAATCTCACACATCTGCCGCTGAGAAACGGACATGTTCCGCATGGGCTGGGTGAGGTTCACCGTCATGCCAAGCTTACGGAACAGCTCGGAAGCTTTCTTCTTCATTCTGCCCTCATCCACTACGCCCAGCGAATTAGTGGGGTAGCGGCCCAGGAACAGGTTGTCGATGACATTCCGTTCCAGGCACTGGTTCAGCTCCTGGTGAACCATGGCGATTCCATTTTCCAAGGCGTCCTTGGGGCCGGAAAAACTGATTTCCTTGCCGTTTAAGTAAATTTTTCCCTCGTCCTTCTGATAGGTGCCGAACAGGCATTTCATCATCGTCGATTTACCGGCGCCGTTTTCACCCATCAATCCCATTACGGTTCCCCGTTTGATGTCCAGATTGATGTGGTCGAGCACCCGGTTACGACCGAAAGACTTGCTCATACCTCGTATTGACAGGACAATATCGTCTTTCGCATCTGCCATTCTCGTTACTCCTGTTTAAACATATTAGCAGTTTCAGCGAAAAATCTGATTCTGCCGAATGGTTCGTTTCAAAGTCGCTATTAGGGAGAAGGGTTCCCGCCGGACGGAGAGTGCTTTCTCCCGAACGGAGAATTCCTTCTCCCTAATAGCTAATGGTTACATGTTCTTAATAAAGATGGACAAATCGTCCATGCCGCTGAATTACTGGTTCAGCAGAGCGGTGTAGGAAGCAGCGTTGTCGGTCTTCACCATGTTGATGGCGAAAGCGTCATAAGCGCTGGGGTTGGACAGACGGTTGGTGATGTTGGACTCGGTCTGGCCGTCGCCGTCCACGTACTCGACCTTCAGGTTCAGCAGGTCGTCATACTTCTGCAGCAGGGGCTTATAGGTGGAGCCCAGGAAGTTATCGGCGGCGTTGTAGGTGTTCAGCCACACGGACTTCTCGGCGTGCTTGGTAGCATCCAGCTGGTTGGAAACGGGAGCGTAGGTCACGGTGGAGTCCAGGAAGTCCTTGTAGTTCTCGGCGGTGACAGCCACGTTCAGAGCGTAGTAGGAGCGCTCCTCAGCCACGTACTTGTACACGTCGGAGCTGAGCACGTTGCCGGCGTCATCCTCGGTGCCGATACCGGTGTCGATGTCCACACCGTCCAGAGCGTTACGCAGGACGCGCAGGGTCAGGTAAGCCTGAACGTCAGCGTGCTGGCTGATGGTGCCGCCGTAACCTTCCGCGATAGCGGCAACGGCGTCGGAGTTGGCGTCATAGCCGAAGGTGGGAACCTTGTTCTCCTTGGACCAAGCGTTGAACATGGACATGCCCATGCCGTCGTTGTTGGAAGCGATGATGTCGATCTGCTCACCGAAGGAAGCGGACCAGGTGCCGATGGCGTTACCGGCGGTGGCGGCGTCCCAAGTGGCGCCGGCGGAGTTCTTCATCTCCTGAGAGGCCAGCTCACGCACGGTGTAGGACTTGCCGTCGACCTCGATGGTGCCGTCCTTAACAGCAGTAGCGGTGCCGTCCACGTTGGTGCCGACGGGGGAGCTGTCGGTGGCGCCGTCCTTCTCAACGGCAGTGCCCAGAGCGTTACGCACGCCGCGGGTACGGGCGATGGAGTCGTTGTGGCCGATGTCGCCGATGGCCAGCACGTAGCCGATCACGCCGTCGCCGTTGCGGTCGATCTCAACGCCGTCCTTGATGGCCTTCTCGAGGTATTCCTTGATCATCTGGCCCTGGAGCTCAGCGCCCTGGTTGGCGTCGAAGCCCACGTAGTAGGTCTTGTCGTTGAACTGCAGAGCGTTCATGTCCAGCTCGCCGGTGGAGCTATTGGAGGGCTGGCGGTTGTACCAGACAACGGGCTTGTCCTTGTTGGCTACGGTGGTGCTGTCGCCGCCGCTGCCGGAGCCGGAACCAGAGGCGGAGCTGCCGCCGCTGCTGCCGCAGGCAGCCAGGCCAAGAACCATAGTAGCAGCCAGGGTCAGTGCAAGAGCTTTCTTCATAATGATTCTCCTTTTCTGTGTAAATTGTATAGAGTCTTTCCTGTTGACTCCATCTCACATGTTTAATTTTATTAAAAGACAACTGGAAAAACAAGTATAAATTTCACCGAAAGAAGGGTAAAAAATTATGCCAATACAACAATGTGCCAAAACATAATGAAAAGAAATTGTGCGTTTTACTCAATGGTTCGCTGCTCAAAAGCGAACAGCGCTTTTTGGCTGTCCATGGTAAACAGGTTGCGTCGATCCACAATTTTGGTAGAAGTGTCCACCGTGCGCTCCAGAGAGGAGCCTTGGCCGGAGAGCAGTTTATAAGCACTTTCCACCCCTAAATAGCCCATAGCGTAGGGATTTTGAACAATCAGAGCATCAACGCTGCCCTCCTGAAGCCCGTCCACTGTGGCGACGTTGGAGTCAAAGCCCACCAGAAATACGTCCTCGGAGAGGCCAAGAGACTCCACCGCATTGGCAGCACCCACGCTGGTGGGTTCGTTGAAAGCCAGCAGGACGTTGATCTGCGGATATTTTTCCAAAAGTGCGGTGGTGTCGGATTGGGCATGGCTGGCCTCAGCCAGCGTGTTGACGATCCCGACAATCTCCGCCCGGCCGCTCTGGGTGAAGGTGTCGACTGCGCCCTGTTCCCGTTCCTGGCCGTTGGCGCTGCTGATATCATAGTTGATAATGCCAACCTTGAGGGGACCGCTGATCCGGTCCAGGGCCGATTGGGCAGCCATCTGTCCGGCGGCATAGTTATCCGTACCGATATAAGTACTCACCGCGCTGGAAGCTACGTTGCTGTCGATGGCTACGATCTGGACCCCTGCCTGGGCGGCGGCGTCGATAGCAGCGGCGTTGTTCTCGTAGTCGATGGCGGAGAAGACCAGGGCTTCCGCGCCCGCGTCCACTGCATTGGCCACCATTTGGTTTTGGGTTTCGTAGTCCTCCTCGGCCTTGGGACCGGTGATGATGAGTTCCACGTTATATTCTGTGGCGGCGGCCTCCGCTCCGGCAAAGACGGACAGCCAGAACTCAGTCTGGGTGGACTTGGCGACAATGGCCACCGTGTGCTGGGAGGAGGGAGCGATGCTTGCGGTGCAGCCGCACAGTAGGAAAAGAGTCAGCGCCGTACTCAGAACGGCCCATTTATTTTGCTTCATAGTTTCCCTCCTGTATCTTGGGCATGCGGATCTCTACACAGGTACCCACATCCAGCTCACTGGTGATATGCAGACCGTATTGTTTGCCAAAGTAGATTTTCAGACGGTCGTTGACATTCTTGATTCCAATGCCGGTGCGGTCCTTGGGGCCGTGCCGGAGAATGGAGTCGATCTGCTCGGAACTCATGCCCACACCGTTATCCTGAACGGAGAACACGATGTCCTCTCCATCCTGCCGCACCTGTACGAGGATGACTCCTTCGTCCACCAGCAGATCCAGACCGTGGTTAATGGCATTTTCAATGATGGGCTGGAGGGTGATCTTATTGCAGTAGTAATCCAGACAATCCGGGTCCACATCAAACTGATAGGTGAACTGGTTTTTATAGCGATATTTTTGAATTTGCAGGTAGCTCTCGGCGTGTTCGATCTCTTTGGAGATGGGGATCAGCTCGTGTCCTTTGCTGATGCTGATCCGGAACAGCCGGGCCAGGGCGTGGACCATTTTTACCGCATCGGCGTTGCGTCCCTGCTCACACATCCAGGCAATGGAATCCAGTGTGTTGTATAAAAAGTGTGGGTTAATCTGGGCCTGGAGAGCTTTCAGCTCTGTTTTGCGCAGGTTGACCTCCTCCTCGCGTACGGTGGACATGAGCTGCTGAATGCGCAGCACCATGTGGCCGAAGGAGTCGGACAATTCCCGCACCTCCCGGGTGCCGCCCACAGGCCGGTAGGTAAAGTGGTCGGCGTCAGCCTCAAAGCTCTCCATAGCAGAAGCCAGCCCGCGCAGGGGGCGGTCCAGCAGACGGGAGAGCAGCCAGCTGGTGAGCAGAGCGGAAACCAGCACGACCACTGCAAGCATGGCGGACAGACGGATCATATCCCGCACGTTGCGGTTGACCAACTCGTCAACATAGCTGACGCCCACAATGCGCCAATCGCTGCCCGCCACACTGGTCAGACAGTAGATGACCGTATCGTCCACATAGGTGCCATCCCTCAGGGCGGAGAGTGCCTCGGTATCTTCCGATTTCAGGCCCGCGTACAGCAGCTGCTGCTGGGGGTGATAGATGATGTTGCCGTCCCGGTCGATGAGAAAGCAGTAGCCCCGCTGGCCGATGCTTACATTATTAATGTAACTGGAGATGCTGGAAAAGCTCAGGTCCAGAGAGACCCAGGCGGCCTCGCCGCCCTGGTCCAGGGGAGCGGTCATGGTGACCACCCAGGGGTAGTAACTCTCAAAAATGGTCTCCACGTGGGGAGCGGTCATGTAGGCAGTTTGAGACTTGAGCGCCTTTTCCAGGTTAAAGGAGAGATTTTGGTAGATGTTCTCCTTTGGCTGTCGGCCGGGAGACCAGCAGTCCAACAGGGTTCCTTGGGCGGAATAGCTGGTGACAGCCACCACGTCGGGGCGGAACTCCAGAAATGCGGCCAGCAGTTCATCCCGGTCGCTCTCATGCTCCAGCATGGACTGCTTGACCAAAGTCATGGCCTGGTCCATGTCTTGCAGATAGTTGCCCACCGTGTTGGATACCTGGGAAACTGCCTGGGCGCTGCTGGTGCGGGCGCTCTGAACCATGGCGCTGCGGTAGCGGTCTAAAAACAGAAAGATACAGCAGCACAGGATAATGGCTACCACACCCACTACCATGGAGACCAGAATAGTGGTAATTCGTACTCCGGTGCGGGGAGCGTTCTGTTTCAAGAGGGCTCACCCGCCTTTTCCAGGTCCAGGCGGCGGCGCATGGCGTTGGGGGACTCGCCGCAGTACTTTTTAAAGCAGTAGCTGAAGTAGTGCTGATCGGTGTAGCCGCACCGCTGGGCAATCTCCTGGATTTTCAGGGAGGAGGTGCTCAGCAGATCCCGGGCGGCCTCCATACGCTTGCGGATGAGGATGTTGATAAAGGTCTCGCCGGCATATTTTTTGATGCAGGCGCTGAGATGGTTGGGGCTGACGTCCAGCATCCCGCTCAGCGACACCAGAGAGAGGTCCGCATCCATATAGTATTGGTCCAGAGTATCCAGCGCCCGCTTGCACAGCAGATTGCCCCCTTTGACGGCGGGGGCCAGGTCGCTGATAAACTGAGCGCCGGCTTCAGTCTTATCCCCTTGGCGCAGAGCTTCCATGGCTTCCCGGTAGGCGTCATGCAGTGCGGAGAGGGAGTTGGCGGGACGGCTCACGCCGATGCGGCAGCGCTTGCCCAGAACACGGGAGGCCATCTGGGGGATCTCATCAGCCAGGATGTGCAGGTACTCCTCGAAATCGGAGGGGTTGCCCAGCAGCACTGAGATGACCTTGCCGGAGGCAAAAAAGCTGGAGCCGCGGAGATATTTTTCCGAGAGGGTATGCACCGAGGACGGAAAGGAGGGGTCCGTACAGTTGGAGCCGTCCTCATTGAGGAGGATGGATACCATGACCGTGTAGTAGGGGCGGTCATCGGCATCCCGCAGCAGGCCGCACTGCCGGGCCAGAGCCTCGGCCTGGGCCGCGCCGTCCGGATCTGGATAGTCGTCCAGAACCAGAGGCATAAGAAAGGCGGCCCGCAGGTCCTGTTCGTCTGCGCGGGGAACCGCCTGACGAAAGAGGGCGAACTGGGCATCGATCTTTTGGCGGATGTTGCGCAGCTCCGCGCCCAGGCCTTCCAGGGTCAGCGGCTTGAGCATATAGCTGATGATGTTGTACTGGATGGCCTGCTTGGCGTACTCAAAGTCGTCGTAGCCGCTGAGAAAGGCGATGTTGGTGGCGGGGCGGATCTCACGCACCTGCCGCGCCAGTTCGATGCCAGAGATAAAGGGCATGCGGATGTCGGTCAGCAGCAGGTCGGGTTCGTGCTTTTCTACCAGCTGGAGGGCGTCCAGACCGTTGCTGGCATTTCCTACCAGGCAAAACCCGTAGTCTTCCCAGGGAATCATGGTACATACGGCTTCCCGAAGTTCATCCTCGTCATCGGCGACGATCACAGTGTAGAGTGCGGCCATTTTCATCGATCCTTTCTGTTGTGGGGAAATGGGAAGTCAGCGGCTCCGCTGTTTTAATAAAGGTGTAGAGTGCGGCCTGTTTAATTTCCGCTTTGGCTGCCAGAGCCGGTCCGGGTCAAATTGAGCCCGTGCTCTCCAATCTCAAGGGAGCCGTCTTTCAGGGAGATAAAGGGAGAAAATTCCACCGTATCCCCCTGATAGGTAAGCTGTATGGTAGCGTCAGAGAAAATATCGCTGACGTTGCACTGAATGATAAACGGTTCACAATCGGGGTCGTGATAGAACAGGGTGCGTTCGGAGGTCTCCAGGTCATTTTTGTAGAGGGAGAGCTCCATGCCGGAGTAGCGGGGGATCACCAGATAGTAATCGCCGGAGGAGAGATAGTGGACCGGGATGTCTTCGCTGTCCAGATATTGCTGGACGTAGTAGTCCAGATCTTCGATCTGCTGATAACCCAGATGGGCCACTGCATAACTTTGCCCGTCGGAAAAGGGGATGGCATCCTGTTTGCTACTCTCGCTCTGGGAGGACGGATGGGAGGAGCTGGAGGGAGCAGAACTTGGGGTGCTGGAAGAGCCGGGATTGGTGCTTGTGCAGCCGGCTAGCAGAAGTCCGGAAAGAAGAACGGCTGTGAAGGAAAGATTCCATTTCATATGCGGTACCTCATAGTATTTGGGCGGAAAAGCCCCTTGTGGAAGGAAAAGCCGTGCAGGGATCTGCACGGCTGGCTGAGGTCAGGCGAAAGGCCTGCCGATTCCTCTTTATCATAACAAGAAATTTACCACAATACAACCGCATCTTCCCGATAAAATAACCTTAATAGAACTTAAGATGAAATTAAGAGATCCTTTCTTGGTGTGTAAGGGGCGGGTTGTTATACTGTTAAAAAACAGTCGAGGAGCATGTTATGGAATTTGCCTGCAAAACGGTCTATGATCACAAGACGCTGGCCGCCATGTCCAAGGCGCTGCGAAGGACGACGCGGAAAAAACCTCCTGGTGTGAGTGGCTGCTCTTTCTAGGGCTGGTCGTCCTGGCTCTGGGCACAGTCATGGACGCATCCCAGAGTATATGGCGTCGGGGGATCTATTTGACGGTAGTGGTGTTAGTCCTGTTTCTGCAGTGGAAGGGGGACTACCTGAACGCCTTTTTTGCCAAACGAAAGGCTCTGCCCGGAACAGATGTATGCCGGGCGCACTTTTACCCCGAGTTCTATGAAACGGAGATCGCCGGCGTTCAGACCCAGTGGCAGTATACCAAGGTCCAGGCCCTGGTGGAGACCAAGGACTATATCATCCTGATCCTGGGCAAAAACCAGGCTCAGGCCTATGATAAGCGCGGCCTGGAGGGCAGAAGCGTACGTGAGTTTTGCGGGTTTCTCAGCCGAAAAACCGGCCTGCATGTGCAGACTTTCCTGCGCTGAGCCGCAAAGCGGATAAAAATTATAAAATCCATAAAAAATAATAAGGATTCCCTGGTCCGGCCTGAAGGTCGGCACCGGGGAATTTTTTATATGCAGGGTGCGCTGAGACGAAACTGTCCAGAAGAATCCAAAGGGCCATCCTGGTGCAAAATACCGTATGTTCCAGAGCATTTTTCGGCGTTTTCCTGAGAAAGGAAGAGAGTGAAAATGTGGACAGCAATTCCAGTATTGTGATATAGTAAATAGCTGTTGTAAGGAATGAAATAGAAACAGAGGGTGATTGCAAATATGAAAAAAGACGAAAACAAGCCAAAGAATGCGCAGGTAGACGCCGACTACTCCCTGGAAGCAGTACCGGAGTCCGCCCGAAAGGGTTTTTGGAATATGTTCTTCGTCATGCTGGGGTTCACATTTTTCTCTGCCAGCATGAGCGTAGGCGCCAAGCTGGGCAACGGTCTGGACCTGTCCGGGTTTTTCTGGGCCTGCCTTATTGGCGGCGTGATTTTGTCCGCCTACTGCGGTATCTTGGCCTATATCGGCTCCGAGACCGGAATGACCATGGACCTGCTGTGCCGCCGCACCTTTGGTGAGAAGGGCTCCTACCTTTCCTCCGCCATTCTGGGCTTTACTCAGATCGGCTGGTTTGGCGTGGGTGTGGCCATGTTCTCCATTCCTGCCGCCCAGCTGATGGGGGTCAATGAGTGGGCCCTCACCATCATCGCCGGTCTGCTGATGACTGCCACCGCGGCCACCGGTATGAAGGCCCTGGAGATCGTCAGCTACATCTCCGTGCCCCTGATCGTCATTCTGGGCATGTACTCCATGATCACCGCCACCAGCGAAGGCGGAGGACTCACCGCCATCTTTGCCCAGTCTGCCGGCGGCATCACGCTGATGACCGGCATCGGTTATGTCATCGGCTCCTTTATCTCCGGCGGTACCGCCACCCCCAACTTCATCCGCTTTGCCAAAAACAGCAAGATCGCCGTGTGGACCACTGTGATTGCCTTTTTCCTGGGAAATACTCTGATGTTCTGCTTTGGCGCGGTGGGCGGCGCTTTTACCGGCAAGGATGATATCTTCTATGTGATGATTGCCTAGGGTCTGGCCATCCCCGCTCTCATCGTGCTGGGCGCCAACATCTGGACCACGAACAATAACGCCCTGTACACCGGTGGATTGGCCATCTCCAACGTCTCCGGCGTACGGATGAAGTTTACCACCTGGATCGCCGGTGTCGTGGGCACCGCCCTGGCCATCTGGCTGTACTGGAACTTTGTGGGTTGGCTGAACATCCTCAACTGTGCTCTGCCTCCCATCGGCGCCATCGTGATCCTGGACTTCTTGAAAAACCGCAAAAAGTTTGCCGCAGACGGTCAGACTGCCGCAGTCAACTGGTTCAACATCGCCGGCATCGTGCTGGGTGCTGCGGTAGCCAATACCCTGCACTGGGGTATCGCCGCTCTGAATGCCATGATCGTGGCGGCTATCTGCTTCTTTGTGGGCGAACTGCTCCGGAAAGACCGGTAATATATTTTTAGAGAGGAAGGTACGGTTATGCTGCTGAAAGATCTGCACCTGGGCAACGCCCAGGAGACGGTGGACATTCGGGTCACCGACGGGAAGTTTGCACAGATTGCTCCCAACCTGGAGCCCATCCCGGGAGAGGAAACGGTCACCGACTGTGCGGGCAAGATGGTGCTGCCCCCCTTTGTAGAGTCTCACGTACACCTGGACACCTGCCTGACCGCGGGCCGTCCCCGCTGGAACCTCACCGGAACCTTGTTTGAAGGCATCCAGTGCTGGGAGGAGTACAAGCCCTTCCTCACCAAGCAGGAGGTGAAGGAGCGGGTCAACAAGGCCATCCGCATGCAGGCGGCCAATGGCATCCAGTATGTGCGTACCCACGTGGATATCAACGACCCCAAGCTCACCGCCCTGGAGGCTATCCTGGAGCTGCGGGAGGAAGTCCGGGACTACATGGACATTCAGATCGTGGCTTTCCCCCAGTACGGCATCTTGAGCTACCCCAAGGGAGCGGAGCTTCTGGAGCAGGCTCTGAAGATGGGAGCGGATGCCGCAGGCGCCATTCCCCACTTTGAGTTTACCCGGGAGTACTCTGTGGAGTCCCTGAACATTTGCTTCGACCTGGCTCAGAAGTACAATAAGCTCATTGACGTCCACTGCGATGAAATTGATGACGAGGCCTCCCGGGGCCTGGAGACCCTGGCCACCCGTGCCTATGAGACGGGCATGAAGGACATGGTCACCGCCTCCCACACCACCGCCATGCACAGCTATAACAACGCTTATGTCATCCGTCTCATGCGCATCCTCAAGCTCTCCGGCATCAACTTTGTGGCCAACCCCTGCGTCAACGTCCATCTGGGCGGCCGGGCTGACACCTATCCCAAGCGCCGCAGCATGACCCGGGTGAAGGAGCTTACCGATGAGGGAATCAACGTCTCCTTCGGCTCGGACGATATCTTCGATCCCTGGAACCCCCTGGGCAACGCCAAGATGCGCGACCAGGTGTTTATGGGCCTGTATACCGGTCATATGCTGGGCTATGACGAGATCGTAAACTCCTACCGCTTCGTCACCACCAATGCCGCCCACACCCTCCACCTGGGGGATGACTACGGCATCGCAGAGGGGAAGGACGCCAACTTTGTCATCCTGGATGCCAAGGACTGGTACGATGCTTTGAACTACGATGCGCCCATCTTGCGCAATTACCGTAAAGGAAAACTAATTGCCAGCACAGCCCCCGTGGACAAGCAGGTGTTCTTCTGATTCCCCGGGAAACTAAATGCGCCGCAGAGCAGCTGCTCTGCGGCGCATTTTCGTAAGGGGATAAAACTTGTCATCCCTTATAGCTGTAAGCCTCGATAACGGTTGAAGCAGGCGAAAAGCTCCTGGGTCCGGGGCCGGGCCAGAAAGGGCACACCGGAGTGGCCTCCGCACAGGGATTCCAGACCTTTTTCATCCAACATAGCCTCCAGCTCTGCTACGATCTGACTCAGAGTGTGTCTCCCGTCCATCAGGTGCTGCTGGGCGCACACCATGGCGTAGCCCAGGGCGGCGGACTGTTCTCTGTCCCGCAGCTGCTCCACATACCGCAGGTCGATGGTCTCCCGGTTGATGGATACTCCATCCCGGCCCAGAGATTTGAGCTTGATCCGGTCGCCCCGAAATTCCGGAGAAGGGGTGGGGCAACGCTTGAAGCTGGGCAGGAGAGCAGTCGGCAGAGAAGTGACGCTGATCGGGAACGCGGCGGCCTCCTGCTTGGCCAGCGCGGTGATGTCCTTGGGGACATAGCGGTCCATCTGAAGGATGGTGTCCGCCACATGGAAGTAGGCTCCCGAACTTCCGGCCACCAGAATGGTGGAAATGCCGTGCGCCTCATAGAGCTCCCGCACCCGGTCAATGAAGGGGGTAATCGGCTCCATGTCCCGGTGGATGAGCCGCTGCATCAGCTCGTCCCGGACCATGAAGTTGGTGGCGCTGGTGTCCTCGTCAATGAGCAGCAGGGAAGTCCCCGCCTCCATGGCCTCTACCACGTTGGCTGCCTGGGAAGTGCTGCCGCTGGCATCCTCCGTGGTGAAGGCGGCAGTGTTCTTGCCGTTGGGCAGGTCGTTGATGAACATGGAGATATCCGTGCGGCGGATGCTGCGGCCGTCCTCCGAGCGGATTTTCACCGCACTCTCATCGGTGATTACATATTCCCGGCCATCCCCGGCGATGTGGTTGTATACCCCCAGCTCCAGGGCTTTGAGAAGGGTGGACTTGCCGTGGTAGCCGCCGCCTACAATCAAGGTAACTCCCTGGCGGATTCCCATGCCGGTGAGTTTGCCCCGGTGGGGCAGGTCCAGGGTGACAGACAGCTCCTGGGGAGAACGGAAGGGGACAGCCTCTTCCATGGACAGGGAGGAGACACCGGAGGCCCGGGGCAGGATGCTCCCATCAGCCACAAAGGCGCACAGGCCCATCTGGGGCAGCGCGTCGCGAATATACTGTTGGTCCTCCGCCAGATCAGCGATGGCCTGGAGATGTGCCGGATTCAAATTACGGTAAAGCAGGGTGTTCTCCACGCACCGGGGGAGCAAATCAAAGAAAATTTTCTCCAGCTCCCGGGCGTTGATGGTGCGGCCATTGGCGGGAAAACCGACCTCCAAGCGTAAAATCAGCCCGCCGGTGTTGGGATTTAGCCGGCAGGCGGTGCGTTCCAGCACCTCCTGACCGCAGCGGCTGATGGAGATAAGACCGCTGTGTCCCGAGCCCTTGGCCTGGAAGGAGGCCTGACATGCCTGCTTCCCAAACCGGCGGGTCAACTCGTCCTGGAGGGCGATACGTTGACAGGACAGCCGGTAGAGCTCCTTGGGAAAGCCTGCCTGGCGGCCATCCACATGGATACTCACCTTGGAGGGGGAGGCAAAGGGATCTCCCTGTACGTGGTCGATAGATAGCACGTACCCGGGAAATTGATAGGTTCCCCGGGTGTCCTTGTAAGCGGGGTAGCTCCTGCGGTCAATGCGGGAGAGCAGAGTTTTCAGGTCGTTGGCGGTCTGCATCGAAAGGTTCCTCCTGTTGCGGTTTCACTGGATCCCCCAGCGTTTGGCGATGACAGAAAGCTCATCCGGTCCGGCCTGCCGAATTTCTTCCGCATCCAGCAGCATAGCGCCCAGACCGGAGAAAGCCCCGGCATATGCCTCATCCAACAATTTTTGGCGAAGAAGCTCTGTCTGCTCATGGTCTTCCATCGTTCCATCTCCTTTGAACGTCTCAATGTGATATGCTCATTATAATCAGGACTGAGGCGGTTTACAAGAAAAGAAGGGGGGAGGTCAGGTGATGCGGGTTGAAACCAGAGAAATTCGCGGTATAATAAGCCTATCAAACACAGGGAGAGACTGTTATGTCAAATACCACCAAGCAGGGCCTGGAAGCATCTTTAAAGCGGATGATGCTGAAGAAACCTCTGGACAAGATCACCATCCGGGACATTACCGAGGACTGCGGCGTGGGCCGCATGGCCTTTTATTACCATTTCAAAGATATCTATGACCTAGTGGAGTGGTCCTGCGTGGAAGATGCCTCCCGGGCGCTCCAGGGAAAGAAAACCTATGATACCTGGCATGAGGGGCTGCTGCAGATTTTTGAGGCGGTGCTGGAAAACAAGCCCTTTATTCTCAATGCCTACCGCTGTATCAGCCGGGACCAGATGGAGAACTTCCTGTTCAAGCTGACCTACGATCTGATCCGAGGCGTGGTGGATGAGCAGAGCCAGGGCGTGGAGATCACTGAGGAGGATAAGACCTTCATCGCGGAATTTTATAAATACAGCTTTGTGGGAATCTTGCTGGACTGGATCAAGCAGGGGATGAGCACAGACTATCGGATCATTGCAGAGAAAATCAGTACCACCATGCACGGAAACGTGTCCAACTCCATTCAAAATTTTGCCCGTGGCAGCAGAGACTTTACAGATCAAGGCCGATGATAAGTTTTTTATCATCGGCCTTTGTTTGTAAATGGTAAACTGGGGGGAAACGGGGTAGGATAAGGCCACGATCAAGAGACAGCGCGGTAAAAACAGCGCAAATTTGGAAAGGTGGCTATCTTATGGCAAAGAATCTTGGAAAGTGGACTGCCGCGGCCGCCGGCCTTGCCGGCGCGGGAGCGGCTGTGGTGCTGGCGAAAAAGGCGGCACAGAATAAGCAGGAGTCCCAGGCGGAAAGTCAGACGCAGCACTGCAGCGACTACCGCAACACGGAGTTGGGCCGCCATGAGAAAAACTCCAAGGGCATCTATTATACCAACGGCAACTACGAGGCCTTTGCCCGGCCGGAGAAACCTGCGGGCGTGGAGGAGAAGAGTGCCTATATTGTGGGCAGCGGCCTGGCCGCTCTGGCGGCAGCCTGTTTTCTGGTGCGGGACGGACAGATGGATGGCTCCCGTATTCACATCCTGGAGGCCATGGATGTAGCCGGCGGCGCCTGCGACGGCATCTACGACCCCACCCGGGGATATATCATGCGGGGCGGCCGGGAGATGGAGGACCACTTCGAGTGCCTGTGGGACCTGTTCCGCTCCATTCCCTCTTTGGAGAAACCCGGCGCTTCGGTGCTGGATGAGTTTTATTGGCTCAATAAGCACGATCCCAACTACTCCCTGTGCCGCGCTACCGTCAACCGGGGCCAGGACGCCCACACCGACGGAAAGTTTAACCTCAGTCAGAAGGGGTGCATGGAGATCGTCAAGCTCTTTATGACCCCGGATGAGGACCTGTATGACAAGACCATTGAGGACGTCTTTGACGATGAGGTATTTTCCTCCACCTTCTGGCTCTACTGGCGTACCATGTTCGCTTTTGAAAACTGGCACTCCGCCCTGGAGATGAAGCTCTATTTCCAGCGCTTCATCCACCACATTGCCGGTCTGCCCGATTTCAGCGCTTTGAAGTTTACCCGCTATAACCAGTATGAATCGCTGATTCTGCCCATGAAAAAGTACCTGGAGGAGGCAGGAGTGGACTTCCAGTTTGGTGTGGAGGTGACCAACGTCCTCTTTGACATCAAGGGAGGCAGAAAGGTGGCCACCGCCATCGAGTGCAAGGTCAAGGGCGTGGAGCAGGGAATCGTGCTTACGGAAAATGACTTGGTCTTTGTCACCAATGGCTCCTGTACCGAGGGGACCATCTACGGCGACCAGGATCATGCCCCCAACGGAGATGCCGAGGTGCGCACCAGCGGCTGCTGGAATCTGTGGAAGAACATTGCTAAGCAGGACCCGGCTTTTGGCCGTCCGGAGAAGTTCTGTTCCGATGTGGCCAAGACCAACTGGGAGTCGGCCACTATCACCACTCTGGATGACAAGATCCTGCCTTATATCAAAAACATCTGCCAGCGGGATCCCCGTACCGGCAAGGTGGTCACCGGCGGTATTGTCAGCTGTCAGGACTCTAAGTGGCTGCTGAGCTGGACCATCAACCGCCAGGGGCAGTTTAAAGAGCAGGAGCCGGAGAAGGTCTGTGTGTGGGTGTACGGTCTCTTTACCGATGTGCCCGGTGATTTTATCAAAAAGCCTATGAAGGACTGTACCGGCAAGGAGATTACCCAGGAATGGCTCTACCACATCGGTGTGCCGACGGAACTGATTCCTCAGCTGGCCGAGGATAGCGCGGTGTGTGTGCCCACCTTGATGCCCTATATCACCGCCTTCTTCATGCCCCGGACTGCGGGAGACCGGCCCGACGTAATTCCCGACGGCTGTGTCAACTTCGCCTTTCTGGGCCAGTTTGCCCAGACGCCCCGGGACACCGTGTTTACCACCGAGTATTCGGTGCGTACCGCCATGGAGGCGGTCTACGGCCTGCTGGGTGTGGACCGTGGCGTGCCTGAGGTATGGGGCAGCGTGTATGACATTCGCTGCCTGTTGGATAGCTCGGTTTGCCTGATGGACGGCAAGTCCCCTCTGGAGATGGAGCTGCCCGGTCCGCTGAATCTGCTGAAAAAACCGGCGCTTAAACTGATCCGGGGAACAGTGGTAGAAAAGGTGCTGCGGGATCACAACATTCTTCGGGATGATATGATGTAACCCTCTATCAACATCAAATTGATCAGGGGCGGCGTTTGATTACGCCGCCCCTTGCATTTTTTTGAAGGATAAGTTAGAATAAAGACAAAATTAGAAAGATGACATTATTTTGGAGGTGTGGGAATGCCTAAGGTCGCTTATTCAGACGCGGATCGGGAGCGGGTCCGAGACGATCTGATTACAGTCGCGCTGGAAAAAATGGCGCGGCAGGGGATCCAGCATACCACCGTGGAGGAGATCTATCGATCGGTAGGCATTTCTCGTACCTTCTTTTATATCTTCTTTCCCACAAAAGAGGATTTGATTGTAGAGGCACTGTATACGCAGCAGCCTAAAGTTTTGGCTCATGCTCAAAGGCTGATGGATAATCCGGCTTTCAGCTGGCGGGAAGGAGTGCGTCAGTTTCTTGTCTCCTGCTGCTATGGAGAGCAAAGCGGCATTGCAGTGATGACGCTGGAGGAGCAGCAGAATCTGTTTCGCCGGCTGTCTCCGGAGAGCTACCAGGTATTCCGGGAGAAGCAGGCCAACCTGTTTGGGAACATTTTGAAGTGCTTTGGAATCCGGGCGGACAAGGAGACCATAGGTTTGTTTACAAACCTATGCCTGACCGTGATGGTGATCCGCCGGGCCGTGCCGAAAAATCTGCCCTTTCTGGTGCCAGAGGCGGCAGACGCCACGGTGGAGTTCCAGATCAATGCCATTGTTGACTTACTGGAAAAGATGAAGCAAGGTCACGATATCTGAGTAAAGGGATGAAAATCCGTCGGTACCGTCCAGTCCGATGGTCCGACGGATGTTTTTTATTAAAAATAAAGATAAAATTAAATTATCATCTTTATTAGTTAATGCAAATCAAGGGAATATGATCAGCGGCTGGTGGGATTTATTTCTTTTGGCCCCTACTGCGGACAATGGGCCGCGAGGATATAGAACAACATACATAGGAGGAAAAACCATGGGATTTTTCAGCAAGATTTTCAAAGGACCTGAAGTGGACATGGAGAAAAGCAATGCCAATGCTCGGAAAATGCGCCAGCTGTTTGACCAGGCGGTAGACAATGGGGCCGATTACAAGCTGATCTTTGGATACACAGAAGATGTGTCCCGCTTCAACTATGGCTTTGTCCACGGAAGTAAAACCAAAATCGGCAATCTGATCGTGGGCTGGAACGAGGACAGCCAGACCATTGTGGCCCTCCCCACGGTCCCGGACCTCTCGGGCTGCGGTGAGCCCACCTACTACCGCCGCTCTGAAATTTTAAAGGCTTACCGCAACAAATATCCCACGGATGCCTTTGTAATCTATCCGGATAAAAAGGGGTATCTGGCCATCAATGCTTATGACTGGCTGGATGATGAGAAGCTGTATGTCTATGTTTCTCAGGAGGAGGAACTGGCTGCCTTTACCGATTTCTTCATGAATCGCTTTGCCACAAAGTAACCTTCTGGACAGAGAAAAATAGAGTATAAAAACAGGGAGACTGGATATTTTCCAGTCCCCCTGTTTTTATAACTTGCAGTTGCAAAAAACCTTACAGCCACAGGGCCGGTTCATCCCGGAACACCGGTACAGGTCCGTCGGCATAGGGATCATAGCGCTTGTCATTGCACCCGAATTCCTGTAAGAAACCAATCTTTTCCTCTTGGTTCCAGCGGATCAGGGAAAGACCGTCAAAACTCTGGCTCGGTTCCCCAGACAGCTGGCATTGGAAGTGCCACTGGACTACGGTCTGGTCACCCTTATGAAAAAACTGCTGAATATCCCATTGCTGAACGGTACCACGGGTATTCCATTCCTCAAACCAAAACTTGATTGCCCCAATTCCGTGGTACTCGGGTCCCCAGCTCTCCACATACGTGGCGTCAGGGGAGAAGATGTTTTCAAGTCCGCTGTTCTGCCCGGTCAGCCACATGGAAAACCACTGGCGGATGATCGTTTCCCGTCGTTGAAGCAGCTCCATACTGCACCATCCTTTCTGCTAGGTGTTTAAAAGGTTTTCCCTTATAAAAACGCATTACGCATGGCTGTATTATAACACACAGATTTGATATTTGTCTGTGATAAAACGCAATGGTCAGAATGTTATGGAAGATCACCGGACTATCAAGGGAAGGGGGCTTATAAACAAATCAGCCATATGGCTGAATTTGTGATAAAATAAAACCATGAGTTTTGGGTAAGGGAAAGGAGCGGCGAGGCATAATGGAGTCAAAAGGAAATCCAAAAAAGAAAAGGTATCTTCGATGGCCCTGGAATGTGCTGGTTTACATACTTTTAGTTGTACTGCTGCGGGTCTTTGCGATCCCGTTCATTCTCCTGATCATGTGGTGGAATAAGAAACAGCAGCCTGACGGTCCGGAGGAGGGGTACTGTCTCCAGCGTACCCGGGGGCGACTTACCGGGCTGATTTGGGCAGCCATCGTCCTCATTGGGGGCGGCCTGGCGATCTGGTTTTTTATGACTGCTCAGTCCATGCCGTACGAGGCGGAACGGCTAAAAGAAGAGATGAGTTTCGGCTACTACCTGATTCCTGTGGCGGGGGTGGTCGCCATACTGGTGGGCCTCTTTTTGGCATACCGGAGCCTGCGGGATGCTCTGATTCCGGAGAAAAGCACCTTAGCCCAGTCCATCCGCGCTCAGCTCCCTTACCCGGATGAGGCACCCCCGGTGAAGGAACTGTTCGCTATGGTGGATCAGGACTTAAAGCAAAACGGCCAGTGGTGCGGTAAGCTGGGCGTGGGCCGCGAGTGGGTGCTGGGAGATGAGGTTTCCTCCATCCCTCGCATCCGGGGTGTGTTCAGCAGGGCGGAGCAGCATACTCGCCACGCCGGAAAACGCACCCAGGTCACCTATATCTACGAAATCTGGATCGTGGATGACCGCCGGGAGCGGCAGGTCACCTCTTTGAGATCCAAACGGGAGTTAGAGGATGCCATGGACTGTTTGCGTCAGCGAGCTCCCGCCGCTGTGTTCGGGACCTATGACTCTAAAGAGTACCAGGATCTGGTTTACGCCAAAGAGGAGGAGCAGCAGTACGCCCAGGAGCGTGCCTATCAGCAGAGAAAAGCCCGGTTTGATGAGCAGAACCGCCAGGAGCAGGAGCGGCTGGCGCAGAACCAGGTGCTCACAATGCCCGACGGATCGGTGACCTCCCGCATCACCTGGGACACCATCCGTCAGCTGCTGCTCCGACCCAGCCGGACGGGGGAATCCAGCCCCTTCCAGCTGGTGCCCGGTATTCCTTTCCAAGGGCAGGGGCATACATTCAGTCGTCTGGCCTGTCTTCCCGGCAGTGGGCAGGAGCTGACGCGCATCTTAATGGAGGAAGATTCCGGCTCTCCCCAGGAGCCCGGCCAATACGCCTGGACCCGGGACGTCTCCACCAGTGAGGCGGAGACGATCCTGCGGGGATGGCTGCGGGGGGAGATCCCTGCGCTGGACAACTGGACGCACATGGAGCGCGCTGGCCGTACCTGGCAGCAGGTTTCAGAGCGGAAATAGCATGCAGCAGAGAAGGGGGATAGTATGGGACAGTTTTTCAGTGACTCGGTGGAGCGGGCGCTCAAATATATCTACTATGATCTGCGTTCCCAACGTGGCGCAGAGGGATTCCGCTTGCTGGAACAGGCCGTGGATGCTGGAGATGCAGACGCCTGTTGCCTGCTGGCCCGGTGCCTGTACGGCCCGGAGTACACCTGGCCTGGCCACCGGTTTCCGACGGACGAGAAAGCGGGGGACGAGCTGATGCGCCGCTCCGTGCTGGAAGGCAGCGCCATCGGAACGCTGCTGTCCCTGCGCTGCGGGGTGATGAACCGGCAGCTGGCCCAGGCCATGCCCCTGAGTTTTCAGGAGGCCTTTGACATTGTGCTGGACAAGGCGGAGCACGGGGAGCCTCTGTGTCAGATGATCATCGGTAACGCCTACTACTGGGGAGATTTCCCGGAAATTCAGGGCAAGGCCCGGGAGGATTTCGACAGCGACGACGCCGTCCAAAGCTATCTGCGGGAGAATTACGCCAAGTGTGAGGACTGGCTGTGGAGATCCCTGCGCAGCGGCATCTCCACCGGCGGCGTCAACCTGGCCAATTTCTATCGGGAGGGGAAAGCGGGGCTCATTTCTCCCCGGCCGGAGAAGGCCATTGAGGTGTACCGCTATGGGGCGGAGAAGGGGTATCCCAGTTACTTCTTCTACTATGCTAATGAACTTTATGACCAGGGGGAAAAGGGAGAGGCCTTTGAGTTCTACCGCCGTGCAGCGGAGACGGGGGAACCCCGGGCCTTCTTCTGGGCGGGCTACTCCTATGAGCTGGGAGATGGGGTTCCTAAGGATGCCGCTCGGGCAGCCCAATATTACCAGCAGGCGCTGGAGGCGCCCATCCACGAAAAGGTAAACCCTGCCAACCGAATGGGCATGTGCTACTATGACGGGCGTGGCGTGGAGCGGGACTACGCTAAAGCCTTTCAGCTTTTGAAGTGGGCGGAGGACCACGGCGGTCCGGCCATGCTTTACTATCTGGGGGCCTGCTACGCCAACGGCCAGGGAACCCGGCAAGACTACGCCAAGGCATTTACCTATCTGGAGCGGATCGATTGGAACTGCCACCCCGCGTTTTATCTTCTGGGGAAGATGTACTGCAACGGCCTGGGGGTTCCGATGGACATTGCCAAGGGTGTGGAATATCTTCAGAAGGCCGGCGATTATGTAGAAGTCAAAGAGGAATTAAGACACTATAAAAAGACCTTCTTTGGTAAGTGGGTCCGGCGGTAATGTGTAACATTATATATGACGATAAAAGAGGGCTCCTGCTATCGGCAGGAGCCCTCTTTACCAATTCAAATTGACTTATAATTTGCAGTAATCCTCGTCGGATACCGCTTCCAGCCACTGGTTGGAACGGTTTTTACCGGGAACCTCCAGAGCCAGATGGGAGAACCAGCTGTCCGGAGCGGCTCCATGCCAGTGCTTTACCCCAGTGGGGATGTTGACGACATCGCCGGGGTGCAGCTCCTGAGCTGCTTTGCCCCACTCTTGGTAGTAGCCTCGTCCGGCCACACAGATCAGGATCTGGCCGCCGCCCTGATCAGCCTGGTGGATGTGCCAGTTGTTGCGGCAGCCGGGCTCAAAGGTCACATTGTACACGCCCACCTGGCTGGTGGAGAGAGGGTGGAGGTAGCTCTGTCCCACAAAATACTGGGCAAAACCGTCATTGGGTGCTCCAATGGGGAAGACCATCTCCTGTTGATGCTGTGCCTTGCCGTCTTCTCCGGCCTCCTCGCTCCAGACCTCCTTGGCCATGCGGAAGGCAGCACAGGCCTTGGGCCATCCAGCGTAAAAGGCGGCATGGGTCAGAATCTCAGCAATCTCCTCTCGGGTGATGCCGTTTTGCTTGGCGGTGGACAAGTGGTACTGGAAGGAGCTGTCCACCAGTCCCTGGGCCATGAGAGCCACTACGGTCACCAGAGAGCGGTCCCGCAGGGACAGTTTATCCTCCCGGCTCCATACTTCTCCGAACAATACGTCGTCATTGAGCTGGGCAAATTTGGGGGCGAACTCGCCCAGAGCATCTCTGCCAGCTGTCTGCTTTACTGCCATATCAATACCTCCTATGCAAGAGAAAAGGTTACCTGAACGGTTCCGGTTCCCAGCTTTGCCTGCAAGTCGGTGGAATCGTTGATTTTAGCCAGACGGGTAAAATTCCAGGTATTTGTGCCGTAATAAATGGTGATTTGATTGCCCTGATAGAGGATCACATCTCCGGGCTGAGTGGTGATCCGGGTATCGTTCCGAGTCAGTGTCGTGCCCAATGAGCCAACCTTCTCAAAGCCTCCATAGTCGTCCATGGAAATGGTCACCGGGCCTTGGGCCAGCAAGTCCCGAAACGCTTCTGCGGAACTGTTATCGGCAAAGGGGGCCAGCAGTTCCTGGTCCCCTACGGTGATTTTTAACATGGGTTCCTCCTGACTGGACGAGTTGTCCTGGGACTGGCTGCTCTCCTGCTCAGAGATCACCGACTGAGACGGCGGCGGAGCGGAGTCTGCCGGGGACGAACTGTTCCCACAGCCGGACAGACCCAGGACAGCAAGGAACAGATAGAGAATTCGTGTCATGGAATCTCTCCTCCCGCCAGTGCTTACTTCAAATTCTCCTGGAAAAACTGCTGGATCTTATCGAAGGGGATAATATTCTTTTGGTCGTAGAGGTCGGTGTGGACCGTGCCGGGGATGATGAGCAGATCCTTATTTCCGGCATAGGGGCTGTTCTTGACCATATCGGCGTAAGCGTCCCGGCTGAAATAGCAGGAGTGGGCCTTTTCTCCGTGGATCATCAGCACAGCGCTGCGGATCTCATTGCTGTAGCGCAGGATGGGCATGTTGAGGAAGGACAGGGAGGAAGTAGTATTCCATCCGTCGTTGGAATTGAGGGAGCGCTCGGTGTAGCCCCGCTCCGTCTTATAGTAGTCGTAATAGTCCTTCACAAAGAAGGGGGCGTCCTCCGGTAGGGGGTCCACCACACCGCCCGCCCGGGCATAGGTCCCGTTCTGATAGTCCACGGTCCGCTGGGCGTTGAGGGCTTTCTTGGTTTCGTACCGGGCATCGGCGCTGTCGGCGGAGTCAAAGTAACCCTTGGCGTTCACACGGGTCATGTCGTACATGGTGGAGGTGACGGTGGCCTTGATACGGGTATCCATGGCGGCGGCGTTGAGGGCCATGCCGCCCCAGCCGCAGATACCCAGAATTCCTACCTTGTCCGGATCAATAAACTCCCGGGTGGAGAGAAAGTCCACGGCGGCAGAAAAGTCCTCGGTGTTGATATCGGGGGAGGCCACGTTTCGCACCTGGCCGCCGCTCTCTCCGATGAAGGAGGGGTCAAAGGCCAGAGCGGCAAAGCCACGGCTGGCCAGCTCCTCGGCATAGAGTCCGGCGCACTGTTCCTTTACCGCGCCGAAGGGACCTGCCACCGCTACCGCGGCCAGTTTTCCGGAGATAGCCATGGGCAGATACAGGTCGCCTACAAGCTCGATCCCATAGCGGTTATGAAAACGTACCTTCTCACGCTGGACGGTGTCCCGCAGAGGGAAGGAGTATCCCTGATATTTGGCGTTCATATTCTTGTTCCTCCTTACGCGTGCTTGCCCAGCTCGTAGGCCTTTTCCAGTGCGGGGTGATTTTGGATTTCGCCCACAGAGGTCACGCCGCCGGCAAAGACCGTCCCGGCCAGACGGGCCTTTTCAAAGCAGTCGATCCAGCCCTGCAGGCCGGTGACCGCACCGTCCACGGTATGTTCATCCTCCTCTGCCGCAGCAGCCAGCAGGTAGATGTCCCGGAATTGGTAGTCGGAAGGAAAGAGAGAATTGGCCCGGTCCAGCATGGTCTTCATCTGGCCGCACATCCCGTAGTAGTAGATCGGGGTGGCAAAGGCGATGACGTCGGCGGTGAGCATCTTTTGGGCGATCACCTCCGCATCGTCGTGGATGATGCAGTGCTGGGTGTTCTGACAGGACAGGCAGCCCTTGCAGAACCCGATGGTTTTATCGTACAGGGTAACCTTCTCCACCTGGTTGCCGGCCTCCCGGGCGCCGCGGACAAATTCATCCGCCAGACAGTCTGAATTGCCGCCCTTCCGGGGGCTGGTAGAGATCACTAAAATATTCTTGCTCATTACATTTCCTCCTCACTTAACGAGCGCATTACGCTGGCGGGTACGCCGCCCACGATGGTATTGTCCGGCACATCCCGGGTTACCACTGCTCCGGCGGCCACAATGGCTCCGTCGCCGATGGTCACACCGGGAAGAATGGTGGCATTGGAGCCGATCCAGACCCGTTTGCCGATGTGAATGGGGGCAGGGATCATAGTGGCGCGGTCCATGGGGGACTTGGCATGGTTGAGGGTGGCCAACACCACGTTATGGCCGATGAGCGTGCCGTCTCCGATAAAAATGCCGCCCTGATCCTGGAATTTGCAGCCCATGTTAATAAAAACGTGTTTGCCGATGTGGATGTTCTTTCCGCAGTCGGTGTAAAAAGGCGGAAACAGCGCGAAGCTCTCATCCACCGGTCTGCCGATGAGCTGGGAAAAGAGGGCGCGCAATTCCTCCGGCTGGTGGTAGCTGCCATTGATCTCAGCGGTGATGCGCAGGGCCTCCTGGCTGACGCCGTGCATAAACTGATGTGCCTCGCCGCCTCCCTGTACCGGGGCTCCGCTGTTCAGGTGTGCTAAAAATTCATCTAATTCCATCGTTTGCTCCTGATCTATCAAATTTCTGATGTCGTTGTACCATCGGTCATACAAGATAACAAATACCTATATAGAATAACTAACTATGCTTGAAACCTATATTTGGCCTGTGTTATCATCAAGGCATCCGGAGGTGAATGAAATGGAATTGCGAGTGCTGCAATACTTTTTGGCGGTGGCCCGAGAGCAAAATATTTCGGCGGCGGCCCAGTCACTGCACTTGACCCAGCCCACCCTGTCCCGACAGCTGAAAGAGCTGGAGGAGGAACTGGGCAAGCGGCTGATGATCCGGGGAAACCGGAAGATCGTTCTGACCCAGGATGGTATGCTGCTGCGAAAGCGGGCAGAGGAGATTCTGGAACTGGTGGACCGTACGGAAAAAGAGGTCATGTGTTCAAATGAGATCGTCAGTGGGGATATCTACATCGGTACCGGCGAGACCGACGGGGTGCGGCAGATCGTGCGCAGTGCAAACCACATCCAGGCGCATTATCCGGGTATCCACTTTCATATTGTCAGCGGCGACGCTGTGGATGTATGTGAACGGCTGGACAAAGGGCTTTTGGATTTTGGCGTTCTCCTGGGGGACATTGATAAAATAAAATATCACTATATGGAACTGCCCATGAAGGATACCTGGGGAGTCCTCATGCGGCGGGACAGCCCTCTGGCAGCCCAGGACACCGTTTCCCCACAGGATCTTTGGGACAAGCCGCTGATCCTCTCCCGGCAGGTGGACAACAAAAGCGGGCTGTACCGCTGGCTGCGGAAGGAGCCTTCCGAGCTGCACACCGCAGCGACCTATAACCTGATCTACAACGCCTCTTTGATGGTGGACGAGGGGATGGGCTACGCCTTCACGCTGGACAAGCTGGTGAACACAACCGGCAGCAGCCTATGTTTTCGGCCGCTTGAGCCGGAATTGAAGCTGGGCATGTATCTGGTGTGGAAAAAGTCCTGGATCTTTTCCCGGGCGGCTGAGCTGTTTTTGGAGGAGCTGAGAAAGCAACTGGAACCCGCACAAGGCCAATCGTTTGGACGGGATCAGAGCAAGACAAGAAACTCATGTTGCTAGCACCCGGAGCATAAAAGAAAATGTGATTATGGAACAAATAGTTTAAAGAGATACAAATTTGATTTAGTCAATCCTACAAAGTTTAACCGGCGTTTATTTTTGCTCGGGGCAGATAAAAATGAATGCCGGTTGCTACGGGAAATAAAACGGCGCGCAAAAAAAATAATGATATGATAGGGCCAGAATAAATACAAATCGATGTGGAAAGGGGTATAAACATGAATAAGTTAAAGCGCGCCGCCCGTATCGAGGAGATCACCAGAGACCTTGCCAGCCAATTCAGCGTATTGGAGACTCCCAACGAGGTCGCCATGGCCGAAAAGGTCTACCGTATTTTTTCTCAAATGCCCTATTTCCAGGCCCATCCGGAAAATCTGAGCTATGTTCCGGTCAAAGATGATCCCTGGAACCGGAAAAGCGTGATGGCCATTGTGCGCGGCGAGAAAAAGCCCAGCCCCCGCACCGTGGTTATGATCGGACACATTGATACCGTGGGCGTCTCTGACTACGGTCCGCTGGCCGCCTACGCCAATCAGCCCGACGTTTTGATGGAAAAATTCCGGGACATCGAGCTGCCTGAGGAGGTGCGCCGGGATCTGGAGTCGGGAGACTATCTGTTTGGGCGCGGCGTCTTTGATATGAAATCCGGCGACGCTATCATCATTGCCCTTCTGGAAGAGATCAGCCAGTCTGTTGAGGAGTTTGAAGGCAACCTCATCTACGGCGCGGTCTGTGACGAGGAAGGTAACTCCGGTGGTATGCTGAACCTGGTTCCCAAGCTGGCCAAGATGCAGGAAGAGGAACACCTGGAATATCTGGCTCTGCTGGACACCGATTACATGACCTCGGAATTCCCCGGGGATGAAAATAAGTACGTATACGTAGGTACCGTGGGCAAGCTGATGCCGACCTTCTATGTGGTAGGCAAGGAAACCCATGTAGGCGAGTCTTTCAAGGGACTGGACCCCAACCAGATCACGGCCCAGATCATCTCCCGGGTCAACCTGAATCCGGAATTCTGTGATGTGGCCGAGGGCGAGGTCACACTGCCTCCCATTACCCTGCGTCAGCGGGATATGAAGCCGGAGTATTCCTGCCAGATCGCAAAGTCGGCGGTGCTGTTCTTCAACTATGCCACCCACTGCAGTACGCCCGACCAGGTGCTGGAACGCATGGTGGGCGTGGCCCAGGAGTGTTTCCAGCAGGTGATCGATACCCTCAACCAGCACTACCGGACCTTCTGCAATATGTCCCGGCGTCCCTATGTGCGTCTGCCCTGGAAGGCGCGGGTCATGACCTATCAGGAGCTGTACACCGCAGTCAAGGCGGAACTGGGCAGCGCGCTGGATGAGATGGTCCGCGAGAAGTCGGAGGCCCTGCTGGCCCGGCAGGATATCGATACCCGGGTGCGGGCCAACATGCTGGTGGAGTACGTCCATGGGCTCTGGAGCGACAAGGATCCCATCGTGATCGTCTACCTCACGCCGCCTTATTACCCCCACGTCTATGTGGAGGGCAAGAGTGAGAAGGATAAAGCCCTGCTGGCCGCGGTGGATAAGGCAGTCACTTCTACCCAGACCGATTATAAGCTGGTCTACAAGAAGTTCTTTCCCTACATCTCCGACCTCAGCTACGGAGCGGCGCCCAAGGACCCGGAGATTATCCGGGCGCTCAAGCGTAACACGCCGGGCTTCGGTATCTTCTACGATCTGCCTCTGAAGGAGATGCAGGCTTTGGACCTTCCCGTTTTGGATATTGGTCCCTTCGGAAAGGATGCACATAAGTTTACTGAGCGCATTGAAAAGCATTATACCTTTGAGGTGGCTCCTGAACTGGTCTATAAAACGGTTATGAACCTGCTCCATGACGATCCTCAGTAACTGGAAGCTTGAAACGCGGCGCAGCAATCCCTGCTGCGCCGCATCTTATATTTTGCACAAGATTATTGTGATTGCTATTTAATTTTTATTCATATATAATAAGCCCAAGCGAAAGGGGGAGACCTTGTATGCTCCAAACTCCTGCACATTCTGGAAAAATGACGCTCAGCGCAGGCTCTGCCCATGGCCGGTCGCTGCTTTTGTATAATGGGAATTTTTTTCGCTTTGGAGGAAAAAAGCATTACACGTGGGTCTGGATCAAAAATGGCATGATTCAGGATGCGGGGTACCGCAGTTGGGAACCGACCTATATCCGGGATGCGGAGGAGGCCATTGATCTGAAGGGAAACCTGGTGCTTCCGGGTTTCTCCGACAGCCATGTCCATTTTGTGCCCAGCGCCGTGGACCGCATGAAAGTGAATCTTAACGGCTCCCGGAATTTTGAAGAAATCGGGCAGCGGCTGAAGGACTGGGTGGAACGGCATCCTCAGGAGAGCACGGTGCATGCCTGCTGCCTGGAGGTATCGGACCTGGAGGAAAAGCGACCTCCCACCCGCAATGTCATTGACCACTATCTGCGGGACTATTCGGTTTTGATTGAAAGCCGGGACTTTCATTATACCGTGCTCAACACCCGGGCGCTGCACAGTTCCCGCGTCCCCTTTACCATGGAGGGGGTGGAACTGGACGAACGTCAGCGGCCCACAGGAATTTTCCGTGGGAAAGCGAACGCCTTTCTGCGCCGGAAGACGGCAGACAGCTATTCCTGGGAGGATAAAGAGCGGGCAGTCTATGAGCTGTCCGGACGGCTGCTGAAAAAGGGAGTTACCTCCATCCACGCCATGGAGGGCGGCTACGGTTTCCCGGAGTCGGACGCGGAATTTCTGGCCTCCTGCGGGCCAAAACTGCCGCTGGATATTGCCATCTACTTTGGAACGACCTCGCCGGAAAAAGTCAAAAGGCTGGGGTTATCCCGGATCGGCGACCTGTTTCTGGACGGCTCCTTTGCCTCGGGAAATGCAGCCCTGCTCAGCAATTATGAGGACCATCCCGGGAACGGAACCTTGAACTATTCCCAGGAGGAATTGAATTCTTTCCTCTTGCGCTGTTACCTGGCTGATTTGGATACTTCTCTGCATGCGGTAGGAAACCGGGCCATGGAACAGGCGCTGATCGCCCATGAGTATGCCCGGCAGAAGACAGGAAATGTCTATCTCCGCCACCGGATCGAGCATGCAGAGCTTACCACAGAGCTTCAGCGTAAACGGGCCGCCGCCCTGGGCCTCACGTTTTCTATGCAGCCGGCCTTCGAGTATTACTACGGCGGCAGCCACAGCATGTATGCCGAACGTCTGGGAGAGCGCTGGAGACAAACCAATCCCTTCCGGGAAATCCGCAACGCGGGCATCCGGATCTGCGGCGGCTCGGACAGCGGTCTGACTCCCGTCAATCCTCTGGTAGGAATCTATGCCGCAGTCAATCCTCCGGTGGATGAGAACCGCCTGACCATTGAAGAGGCGCTGTCCATGTTTACCCGTGACGCAGCCTGGGCGGTACGGGAGGAGGACTACAAGGGGGAGATCGAGATCGGGAAAATTGCAGATCTGACGGTCACCGACCGGAACATTTTCCTGACCAACCCCAAAAACATTATTACCGCGGAAATCATCATGACCATCAAGTCTGGCTCTGTTCTCTATCACAATCTTTAAGGAGGCAGCCATGGATCAAGGATTGTTCATTCAGATGTTTGGCTCTGCAGAATTCTTTGTTTCAGGCAAGCCAGTGACCACCCGACTGAGCGCAAAATCCCTGGCTATCTTGGTATTTTTAATCTGCCACGAGCAGCGCCGGGTCACCCGGGAAAAACTGGCCTCCATGTTTTGGGCGGAGAGCTATGATACCGCAACCTATAATCTGCGCTATAACCTGTGGAACATCAAAAAGGTAATTCCGCCGGATGAAAACGGAGCAGAATTCCTGATCACGTCAAAAGATTTCTGTGGAATCAACCCTGCCTACCGGTATACCTCTGACCTGACACGGCTTGAGCAGCTGCTTGAAATCCATGACGAAGATGCGCCTGCGGATATTCTTCTGGAGATCAATGAAATTCTCAGCCGGGAATTTTTAGAGGACTTTTATATCCGGGACAGCGACGAGTTCAACGACTGGCTGTTGTTTGAACGCACCCGCTATCAGAAGCTGTCTCAGCAGAATCTGGAGCAGCTCTACGACAGCTATATCAAAAACCAGGATATCGACCGGGCGGAAGAGGCGCTGCGCGCCCTGCTGCGGATCAACCCTTACGAGGAAAAGTATTACTGCCGGATCATGAAGCTGTGTCTTCAAAAGGGCGAGCGGCATGCGGCACTGCGCTGGTATCAATCCTGTGAGGACCTGTTGCGGAAGGATTTGAATCTGGCACCCTCCAAGACCCTGCGTGAGCTATATCTGGAGATCACTTCCCAGGAGCAGGAGCTGTCCCCGCGGGGGGAGACGCTGGAGGAACTGACGCTGGAACTGTCGGGAAATGAGGATACCGCGGTGATTTCCGGCCTGCTGCTCAGCGAGTTTATCGAATTGCTGACCTGTGCCTGTGAACGTACCGTGGTCAATCAGATCCCAAAGGTATTTCTGGAAGATCTGTCCAGCATACAATCGGCCCTAATTCCTACCTATGGGTTGGAGGGCGACTGCCGCCAGGTCTCTCAGGCAAGACTGCTGAACTCGCTGCGGGGGTTGATCACCCAGCTGTCCAAGACTTACTGCATCACGGTTTACCTCAAGCAGGAGGCGATGGCAGATCCCTTTTCACGTCATGCCCTGCGCTATCTCCAACGTACATGTCCCGATGTTTTCCGGTTATATCCCCAATAAACCCATGGTGTTTATTTGAGGTTTAACTTAAATTTCCACAAAAACAAAAAAATAAAAAAACAAACGTTTGTGCCCTTTCAATAAAATACAGAGAAAACCACTTCAGCGGTATAATGCAGAAAAACGAAGGAGGGGTTTTTGTGGATCAAATCGTGAAAGCAATCGTAGACTTTACCAACTGGCTTTGGGGTCCCCCGCTCATGATTATCCTGGCCGGCGGCGGCCTGTTCCTCACCATTCGTCTTGGGTTTTTCCAGTTCCGGCATCTGTTTTACATGTGGGGACAGACGTTCGGACAGATGATGAAAAAGCCTGAAGATCCCAACGCGATTTCTCCTTTCCAGGCCGCAACGGCGGCCATCGCATCCACCATCGGCGCGGCAAACATCGTAGGTGTTCCGGTAGCCATTGCATTTGGCGGCCCGGGTGCCGTGTTCTGGATGTGGATCATTGCCCTGCTGGGCTGTGCCTCCAAGTTCTCTGAGATCGTTCTGGGCATCAAGTACCGGGAAAAGGATGCCAGTGGCGAGTATGTAGGCGGACCGACCTACTACCTGGCCAAAGGTTTTAAGAACAAGGCCCTGGGTAAGTTCCTGGCCGGCTGGTTCGCCTTCTTCCTGATGATCGAGATCATCCCGTCCATCTCTACTCAGACCGTTTCCGCTGCGCAGAATGCAGCCACCCTGGGTATTCCTGATATCGCTACCGGCATCGCCATGGCCCTGATCGTTCTGGTCATCGTGGTGGGCGGCACCAAGCGTCTGGTTCAGGTTACCGAGCGCCTGGTTCCCGTTATGGCTCTGATCTATGTCATTGGTGCCCTGGTGGTTATCGGCGTCAACATCGATAAGCTCCCCGGCGTCTTTGTCCTGATTTTTGAAAGCGCCTTTGCTCCTATGGCTCCTGTGGGCGGTTTTGCCGGTTCCACTCTGGCTCTGGCTCTGCGCTGGGGCGCCGCCCGCGGCACTTACTCCAACGAGGCCGGTATGGGTACCGCTCCCATCGCCCATGCCACCGCTCAGACCGACCACCCTGTCCGTCAGGGCTTCTGGGGTATCTTTGAGATCACTCTGGACACTCTGATCGTCTGCACCGTTACCGCTCTGGTGGTGCTGGTCACCGGCGCTTGGCAGGCCGTTCCCGCCAGCGAGGCTGCCGCTATGCCTTCCATGGCCTTCCAGACCGTGTTCGGCAAGGTGGGCGACTATGTGGTTACCATCTCCATCCTGCTCTTCGTGCTGTCCACCGTCATCGTGCTGGTGTTCTACGGTGAGCGTCAGGCCCGCTTCCTCTTTGGTTACAAGTTCTCTCGTATTTGGAAGTTTATCTACATCGCTGCCATCCTCTTCGGCGTGTTCGGCGGCCTGGAGTTCCTGTATCAGTTCCTGGACTTCTTCCTGGCTCTGGTCATCCTACCCAACATGATTGCGCTGATCGCTTTGAGCGGTGAGGTGAGGGACCTGAAGAACGAGTTCTTCACCGGCGAGCAGTATTACCTGCGGGATAAGGCGAGAAAGCACGCGAAGAAGTAATCCCAAACGTGCCAACCTTTTTTCCTCATATGCGCCCGGGGCCGAAAGCTTCTGCTTTTGGCCCCGGGCGTATCATATGCTGTGAGAGAAAGGGATTGTGTATCTGCCATATGACAAAGGAGGTGCTGCGACTTTTTTGGGGGGAATTGACAAGAGCGGCCGTTGGTAGTATACTGTGGTAAATTGAATCAGGATCTTCAGGGCGGGGTGCAATTCCCCACCGGTGGTATAGCCCACGAGCCGAAAGGCATGACCCGGTGTGATTCCGGGGCCGACAGTATAGTCTGGATGGAAGAAGATCGTGTACTGCGGGGAGTCATATACCTGCGCGCATGAAGTTGCTCTGGAATGGTATCATTCCGGAGTTTTCTTTTTTTGCGGCAGGTTTTGATTTGCTTTCCTGCACCATGATGCCTTGAACGATTCCGTTCAAGGCATTTTCTTTTTCAGGAGGCACAGGATGAACGATACCGACTATATGAACCTGGCCCTGGAGTTGGCCCGGCGAGGGATGGGCTGGACCTCACCCAATCCCATGGTGGGAGCTGTTCTGGTGAAGAATGGAGAGATCATCGGACAAGGGTGGCACACCCGGTACGGAGAGCTCCACGCGGAGCGGGAGGCGCTGAAAAACTGTACCGGTTCGCCCGCCGGAGCAACCCTCTATGTTACGCTGGAACTCTGCTGCCATCAGGGCCGCCAACCGCCCTGCACCCAGGCCATTCTGGACGCGGGCATTACCCGCGTGGTGGTGGGCTCCAATGACCCCAACCCTCTGGTGGCGGGAAAGGGGTTAAACATTCTGCGGGCGCACGGCGTCCAGGTGGAGACGGGGGTGTGCAAGCAGGCCTGCGACGCCCTCAACCAGGTGTTTTTCCACTTCATCACCACCCGCCGACCCTATGTGGTTCTGAAATACGCCATGACTATGGACGGAAAGATTGCCACCCGCACTGGGGCATCCAAATGGATCACCGGGGAAACGGCCCGAAAGCGGGTCCATGAGGACCGGCACCGCTACCGGGCCATTCTGGCCGGCGTGGGGACCGTGTTGGCCGATGACCCGCTGCTTACCTGTCGCATGGAGGGAGGACGGAACCCCATCCGGGTCATCTGTGATACCCATTTACGTACGCCGTTGACGAGCCAGATCGTCTGCACTGCAAAGGAGGTGCCGACCATTCTGGCTACCGCCTGCCCTGATGAAGCACGCCGGGCCATCTATGAGGCCGCTGGATGCCAGGTGTGGATGCTGCCTGAGCGGGGGGAACATGTGGATCTTGCCGCCCTCATGGACCGGCTGGGAGCGGAGAATATCGACAGCGTCCTGCTGGAGGGGGGAGGCACCCTAAACTGGTCCGCTCTGGAGCAGGGACTGGTTCAGAAGGTGCAGGCCTACATCGCGCCCAAACTCTTTGGCGGCGGTGCGTCCAAGTCCCCGGTGGAAGGGCTGGGGGTGGAGACCCCCGACCAGGCGGTGCAGCTCATCAACACCACCATCACCCCCCTAGGGGACGACTTTTTGCTGGAGAGCGAGGTAGAACACCATGTTTACCGGGATCGTTGAGGAATTGGGGAGCATCCGCTCCGTACGCCGGGGACAGCACTCGTCGGTACTGTCCATTGCGGCGAAGGATATCCTGTCTGACCTGAAGATTGGGGACAGTGTGGCGGTCAATGGGGTGTGTCTCACCGCTACCACCGTGGACGGTAGCGGCTTCACCGCCGACGTGATGCACGAGACCCTGAACCGTTCCTCACTGGGCAGTCTGACGGTGGGCAGCCACGTGAATTTGGAGCGGGCCATGGCAGCAAACGGCCGCTTCGGCGGACACATCGTCTCCGGCCATATCGACGGAACCGGTACCATCACCGCCCTGCGGAAGGACGATAACGCGGTATGGTACACCATCTCCGCTTCCCAGGAGCTGCTTCGCTACATCGTGGAGAAGGGGTCCATCGCCATCGACGGCATCAGTCTGACGGTGGCGGAAGTGGGGGAGAGTTGGTTTTCCATCTCCGCCATCCCCCACACAGTGGCTGTCACCACCCTGGGTGAGAAGCGGCCCGGCGACACGGTGAATTTGGAAAACGACGTGATCGGAAAGTACGTGGAGAAGCTGCTGCGGCCCCAGCCCCAAGAGACGGCCAAGAGCTCCCTCACCTTGGAATTTTTAGCACAGCACGGATTTTAAGCACATATAAGGAGGATTTTTAACCATGGAACATCCCTATTGCACCGTGGAGGAAGCCCTGGAAGAACTGCGGGCGGGCCATCTCATCATCACCATCGATGATCCTGACCGGGAGAACGAGGGGGACCTTATCTGCGCGGCTCAGTTTGCCACCACGGAGAATGTGAATTTTATGGCCGTCCATGCCAAGGGACTCATCTGCACCCCCATGAGCGAGGAAGTGGCTGCCCGTCTGGGGCTGGAGCAGATGGTAAAGGTAAATACCGACAACCACTGCACCGCCTTCACTGTCTCCATCGACCACGTGGACACCACCACCGGCATCTCCGCCCAGGAGCGGGGCTACACCTGCCGCAAATGTGTGGACCCGGCTACCCGGCCTGAGGACCTGCGCCGGCCCGGCCACGTGTTCCCCTTGGTGGCCCGGCGGGGCGGCGTGCTCACCCGCAACGGCCACACCGAGGCTACGGTGGACCTGTGCCGTCTGGCAGGGCTGACCCCCTGCGGCCTGTGCTGCGAGATCATGCGGGACGACGGTACCATGATGCGCACTACTGAGCTTCTGGAGAAGGCCCAGGAGTGGGGGCTGAAGGTCATCACCATCAAGGCGCTCCAGGACTACTGCCGCCTCCACGACAAGCAAGTGGTGCGGGAGGCATGTGCCAAGCTGCCCACCCGCTTTGGAGAGTTCCAGATTTACGGCTATGTCAACGACCTCACCGGGGAGCACCATGTGGCCCTGGTGAAGGGAGAGATTGGCGACGGCAAGGACATCCTGTGCCGGGTCCACTCCGAGTGCCTCACCGGGGATGTGTTTGGCTCCCGGCGGTGCGACTGCGGCCAGCAGCTGGCTGCTGCCATGCGGCAGATCGAGGCGGAAGGCCGGGGCGTGCTACTCTATATGCGCCAGGAGGGCCGTGGTATTGGCCTCATCAACAAGCTCAAGGCCTATGAGCTCCAGGAGCAGGGCTTTGACACGGTGGATGCCAATGTGAAGCTGGGCTTTGCCCCCGACCTGCGGGAGTACTGGACCGGCGCGCAGATTCTGCGGGATCTGGGTGTGCGGACCATGCGCCTGCTCACCAACAACCCGGACAAGGTCTATCAGCTCTCTGACTTCGGCCTGGAGATTGCCCAGCGGGTGCCCATCCAGGTGGAGGCCAACAAGGACGACATCTTCTATCTGCGCACCAAGCAGCGTCGTATGGGCCATCTGGTGAACTATTGATCAAACTCAATTTACATAAAACAGGAGGAATTTACTATGAAAATCTTTGAAGGCAATCTGGTATCTCAGGACATCAAGGTGGGCATCGTGTGTGCCCGGTTCAACGAATTCATCGTCTCCAAGCTGCTCAGCGGCTGTGAGGACGGCCTGCTGCGCCACGGCGTGAAGCCCGACGACATCAGCGTGGCCTGGGTGCCCGGTGCCTTTGAGATCCCTCTTATTACCTCCAAGATGGCCAAGAGCGGCAAGTACGATGCGGTCATCGCTCTGGGGGCTGTCATTCGGGGCAGCACCAGCCACTACGACTACGTGTGCAATGAGGTGTCCAAGGGTATCGCCGCCGTGGCCCTGGAGAGCGACATCCCCGTGATGTTCGGAGTGCTCACCACCGATACCATTGAGCAGGCCATCGAGCGCGCCGGTACCAAGGCGGGCAACAAGGGTTCTGAGTGCGCTCAGGGCGCCATTGAGATGGTCAACCTGATCCGCGCCCTGGAAGCCTGAGTATGGTAAATCTGCTCTTTGACTACGACGGTACCCTCCACGACAGCCTGGCTATCTATGCTCCCGCCGTCCTGGCGGCCTACAATGATCTGGCTGCCCGGAGACTGGCTGTGGGTGATCCCCCAGACCGGGAGACCATCCAAAGGTGGATCGGCATGACTCCCTCAGAGATGTGGGAGCAGTTCCAGCCTCAGCTCTCTTCTCAGGAAAAGCAGGCAGGGGGCGCGTACATTGGCCGGCGGATGCAGGAGCTGGTGGAGGAGGGGAACGCCCGACTCTATCCCGGCGTGCCCCAGGTCCTGGACGCGCTGAAGAAGTTGGGGGTAGGGATGCTGCTGCTAAGCAACTGTCCCGTCTCCTATCTCCGTGCTCACACGGCTTGCTTTGGGTTGGAGCGCTGGTTTGACGGGCTCTATTGCGGCGAGCAATTTCAATATCTGCCCAAATACGAGATCCTGCCTATTCTGAAAAAACGCTGGCCGGGAGAATTTCTGGTTATTGGCGACCGGAATCAGGATATGGAGATGGCACGGAAAAACCAAGTATCCGCGGTGGGCTGTACTTATGGCTATGGAAGTCCGGAGGAACTCTCCGGGGCGGACTGTCTTGCAGGGACTCCGGAAGAAGTGCTGTACTTTGTGCGGGAATTTCTCGTACGAACCAGGTTTTAGAGCATATATAAGAAAACCCCGGGCGGATGGCTTATAGACCATCTGCCCGGGGTTTTATGTAGATTCTAAAGAATTATTTCAGCTTTGCTCCATCCTGGAACGCATTGCCCACTTTTTCACCCAACTTGCGGTAAGCGCTGTGAATGGGGTCAAAGGTAATGGGCTGAAGCTTATCCTGATCGATTTTTCCGTCATCCCCCAGCACCGATTCGTCGGCACTGATATTGACGATCTCGCCCACCAGACGGCAGCTCTCCGGATCGTAGCTGATCAAGCGGCACTCCACGGCCATGGGCAGCTCATCAATGACAGGGGCGTCCACAAATTCCGATTTGGTGGTGTGCCAGCCCGCCTTCTCCAGTTTGTTGGCCACATTGTTGCCCGACTCGATGCCCACGTAGTCACAGGCCACCATTTGCGCCACCGTGGCCATGCTGACGGTAAAGGCTTTTCAGGCCAGAATGTTGGCGGTGGTCTTGTGACCGGCACTGATGCACATAGACAGCTCTTTATCGTCGCTGATCCCGCCCCAGGCCGCATTCATGGCATCGGGCGGACCATCTTCCCCATAGGTGGCGAGAATAAAAACCGGCTGGGGATAGGTCCAAGGTTTGGCTCCAAAATTCTTACGCATAAGAAATACCTCCTATTGTATGGATGTTTGCATCAGACGGCAGTGTTTTGGGCCGTGAGGGCAAAAGAGAGGACGATCATGCCTGTTCCCTTGCAGGAAATATTATAGCACATCGGCGCGGAAAGGTCATAGAAAATCAAATAGGTACAGCGGCAGGATCAGAGGGGTACGATTGCGCCGCCTGTGATTTCCGGATATAATGGTGATAATCCATATCGGTTTGGAGGAGCACAGCCATGAAACTGATCCATCTCTCCGACCTGCATCTGGGCAAGCGGGTCAACGAATTTTCCATGCTGGAGGACCAGCAGTATATTCTGACTGAAATTTTGCAGATCATTGACCGGGAGAAGCCGGATGGCGTGATGATTGCCGGGGATGTCTACGACAAGTCCGTACCCTCCGCTGAGGCTGTGGCGCTGTTGGACGACTTTCTGGTGCGCCTGGCCAAGCGGGACCTCCAGGTCTTTCTCATCAGCGGAAACCACGACTCGCCGGAGCGCATGGCGTTTGGCGGCCGGCTTATGGCGCAAAGCGGCGTACATCTGGCCCCCGTCTATGATGGCAAAGTGAGCCCGATTACGTTAACGGATGAGTACGGCCCGGTAAACCTCTATTTGCTGCCCTTTCTGAAACCGGCCCATGTCCGCCGGTGTTTTCCGGAGCGGGAAATTTTGACCTATACAGACGCACTGGCCGCAGCCATTGAGGCCATGGGAGTAGATCCCGCGCAGCGGAATGTGCTGGTGACCCATCAGTTTGTCACCGGCGCAGCCCGGTGCGACTCGGAGGAAATCTCGGTGGGTGGCACAGAGAATGTGGATGTGTCGGTCTTTGGGCCCTTCGACTATGTAGCCCTGGGCCATATCCATGGTCCCCAGCAGGTGGGACGGGAGACCGTACGTTACTGCGGTACGCCTTTGAAATACTCCTTCTCTGAGGCCAAACACCAGAAGTCGGTGACGGTGGTGGAGTTGGGGGAGAAGGGGGCTGTGTCGGTGCGCACCGTGCCTCTCACCCCTATGCGGGATCTGGCAGAACTGCGGGGTACTTATGAGGAACTGACTTTCCGGGGCTTTTATGATGGCACAAGCTATCCCCGGGACTACGTCCATATCACCCTTACAGATGAGGAGGACATTCCCGATGCGGTGAGTAAGCTGCGGATCATCTATCCCAACCTGATGAAGCTGGACTATGACAACAAGCGCACCCGGGCAGGGATCATCCTGGAGGGGGCGGAGGATCAGCAGCGCTCCCCGTTGGAGCTGCTGGAGGAATTTTATGAAAAGCAGAACGGGCAGCCCATGGGGGAGGAACAGCGCGCCTTTGCCAAGAGCCTGATGGAGCGGATCTGGGAGGAGGATGAGCCATGAGACCACTAAAATTGACTGTATCGGCCTTTGGCCCCTATGCCGGAAAAGTGGTCATGGACCTGGAGAAGTTGGGAAAGCAGGGGCTTTACCTGATTACCGGGGATACCGGCGCGGGAAAGACTACGATTTTTGACGCCATTACCTACGCGCTCTACGGAGAGCCCAGCGGTGAGAACCGGGATCCATCCATGTTCCGCTCCAAATACGCCCAGCCGGACACCCCTACCCAGGTGGAACTGGTTTTCTCCTACGGAGGCAAGACCTACACTGTGCGCCGCAATCCGGAGTATGAACGTCCGGCCAAGCGGGGCGGCGGGATCACCACGCAGAAGGCGGAGGCAGAACTGATCCTTCCCGATGGCCGTGTGGTTGTCAAACCCCGGGAGGTCAACCGGGAGATCGTGGATATCATTGGCCTGGACCGAGGCCAGTTTGCCCAGATCGCCATGATCGCACAGGGAGATTTTTTGAAGCTGCTGCTGGCAGATACCAAAAGCCGTCAGGAAATTTTCCGGGAGATCTTCAAGACCCGGTACTATATGGTGTTTCAGGAGCGGATGAAGAACGAGGCGGGACAGCTTCAGCGGGACTGCGAGGCAGCCCGGGCCAGTGTACAGCAGTACATTGGGGGAGTGGTCTGTCACGAGGATGACCTGTGTAAGCCTACCCTTCAAAAGGCCCAGGCGGGTCAGCTGCCGTTTCCGGAGACTGTGGAGCTCATCCGTCAGCTGATTGCCCAGGACTGTGAGGCCCAGGAGGAGCAGCAGAAGGTACTGGACCGCCTGGAGGAAGAGCTGAAAGAGATCTCGGTCCTACTGGGTAAGGCAGAGGAGGCTCAAAAGACCCAGAAGAAGCTGGAGGCGGCCTGCAAAGCCAGGGAAGAACTGCTGCCCCAGGTGGAGGCAGCCCGGAAGGCACTGGAAGAGGAGGTACAAAAGGCACCTCGTCAGGAGGAATTGAGCAAGGAGTTGGCTGCGCAGGAGGCGGAACTGCCCCGGTATCAGGAACTGTCAGAAAAGGAGGCTGCCCGCGCGGTTCTCACCGGGCAGATCGCGGCGCTGGAGCAGAAGCGGAACGGTCAGACACAAAT
>NZ_JBKVXZ010000010.1:0-74250 GCF_046973065.1 Flintibacter sp.
AGTCCATGGACCGCTACAATCCTATCTTCATGATGGCTGATTCCGGCGCCCGTGGTAGTATGGCTCAGATCCGTCAGCTGGCCGGTATGCGTGGCCTGATGGCCGATACCTCCGGCCGTACCATCGAGATCCCCATCAAGGCCAACTTCCGTGAAGGCCTTTCCGTACTGGAGTACTTCATCTCCTCCCGAGGCGCCCGAAAGGGCATGGCCGATACCGCTCTGCGTACCGCCGACTCTGGTTACCTGACCCGTCGTCTGGTTGACGTCTCCCAGGAGGTCATCATCCGCGAGGACGACTGTGGTACCGACGATGGTATCATGGTCAGCGAGATCGAAGAGCACGGCCAGGTCATTGAGACCTTCGCTGAGCGTATCCATGGCCGCTATGCCACCGCGGATATCGTCGATCCTGAGACCGGCGAGCTGCTCTTCACCAAGGACACCATGCTCCGCAAGGAGAATGCTGAGGTCCTGGAGGCCCACGGCATCCACGCCGTCAAGATCCGCTCCGTACTCACCTGCCGCGCCCGCAGCGGTGTGTGCGCCAAGTGCTACGGCATCAACCTGGCCATCGGCGAGCCTGTGGGCGCCGGCGAGGCCGTTGGTATCATCGCTGCTCAGTCCATCGGTGAGCCCGGTACCCAGCTGACCATGCGTACCTTCCACACCGGCGGCGTAGCCGGCGGCGATATCACCCAGGGTCTTCCCCGAGTCGAAGAACTCTTCGAGGCCCGCAAGCCCAAGAAGATGGCCCAGCTGGCCGAGATTGGTGGCCGCGTGACCATCGAGGAGACCAAGCGCAACGTCATGTGCAACCTGACCATCACCGCCAACGACGGCGAGGTGGTGACCTACGCTCTGCCTTACTCTGCCGGTATCAAGGTCAAGGACGGCGACACCGTGGAGAAGGGCTTCCAGCTCACCGAGGGCGCTCTGTCTCCCCACGAGGTGCTGCGTATCCGCGGCCTGTCCGACTGTCATAACTATCTGATCCGCGAGGTTCAGAAGGTGTACCGTCAGCAGGGCGTTGACACCAACGATAAGCACATCGAGGTTATTGTCCGTCAGATGATGCGGAAGGTCCGTGTGGAGGACGCCGGCGATTCCGATCTGCTGTCCGGTTCCACCATCGACATCATCGAGTTCCTGGATGCTGAGCAGGCGGTCAAGGACCGCATCGCTGCCGGCGAGAAGAACGAGATGGGCGAGGAGCTGCGTCTGCCCACATGCACCCGTCTGCTCATGGGTATCACCAAGGCCTCTCTGGCCACCGAGTCCTTCCTGTCCGCCGCCTCCTTCCAGGAGACCACCAAGGTGCTCACCGAGGCTGCTATCAAGGGTAAGGTGGACCACCTGCTGGGCCTGAAGGAGAACGTGATCATCGGTAAGCTGATCCCTGCCGGTTCCGGTCTGACTCAGTACCGCAAGTTTGATACCTTCGACGACGAGGGCAACCTCACCGCTCAGGACGGCGGCATTGTGGCCGACGCTCTGGAGGCTCACGAAAGCGAGGACGCCGGGGAAGAGCTGCTCTTCGAGGAGGGCGCTATGGAACTGGAGTCTGAGTCCGTGGAAGAGGACCAGGCGCCTGAGCTGTAAGTTTAAACAAAACCCTGTTTTATCGGGACGCCGCAGAACGCGGCGTCCCGATTTTTATATATCACATATCCCACAAGATATAAAAAACACTGATCCATGCAATGTTGGAATGCATAGGGAAAATATAATTTATCGCTAAGAAAATGTTAAAAATGTGATATAAATTGATTAAAATAGTTGGATTTATACCATTATTGAAAATAACTGAAAATGTGCACAAAACAGCCTGTATTTTCCATGGAAGAGATTGTAATATCGTACATTGACTGTTTTCAGCTCTCCGACTATGCTAGTGACATAAGGAGAAAGGAGTTGAGCAAAATGGTCCTGAATGATGTGCTCAGCGTTGCTGGGATGCTGGTTATCGTGGTTGGTATGCTGTGGGCTTTCCAGTCTGAGAACCTGGGCGTCAAGCACCACGCTTAATGACGTAACGATATAAGAACAAAAGGCCGGAGAGCTTCCTGGGGAAGTTCTCCGGCCTTTTCTTGCGCTGGTTGTCTTTTGAGAGAGAATGGGATACAATGATCCTAACATCATAACAGGAGGTGGGGATATGTCCCTGGAAATGCAGAAGGCGGATATTACCAAGTTGAAGGTGGATGCCATCGTCAATGCCGCCAACCGTTCTCTGCTGGGGGGAGGCGGCGTGGACGGCGCCATTCACCGGGCCGCCGGGCCGGAGCTGCTGGCGGAGTGCCGAACCTTGGGCGGTTGTGAGACGGGAGAGGCCAAAGTTACCCAGGCCTACCAGCTGCCCTGCCGGTATGTGATCCACACCGTGGGGCCCATCTGGCATGGCGGGCAGCGGGGTGAGCGGGAGAAGCTGGTCTCCTGTTACCGTACCAGCCTGAAGCTGGCCTGGGAGAAAGGGTGTGCCTCGGTGGCCTTCCCACTGATCTCTGCTGGGGTGTATGGATATCCCAAAGACCAGGCCCTGGAAGTGGCAGTAGAGACCATTCAGGCCTTTTTGCAGGAGCACGACATGCAGGTGATCCTGGTGCTCTTTGACCGTGTGGTGGTCCAAATTGCCCAGGAAAAGTATCCCGATCTCTGGCAGAAATAAAATAGATCTCAAATATGTAGCCCCATAGGTACAATGTGAACCTATGGGGCTTAGTACTATGTATGAGGGAAATTAAAGCATGCGGGACAGCACATGCATGAATGTTGGCCATCTTGTCAGATAGAGTCTGTGCAGAATTATGTCCCAGATGTTTGCCCCAGTTCTCCCGAGGCTGCCGTACTATCTTGACCACGCACACCACCGCGGCCATCTGTACCGGCTTGGTTGCCCATTCCGCCGCGGCCGCCGCTCATCTGGCCGGGGTTGGTCTCCGAGCCATCGTTGGTGGTAATATCGCCGCCGTTGTTGGCATAGGCACCGTCACAATCAATAGCGGTGTTTCCGCTGCCGTTGCAGGTGAGAGCCAGTGTACCGCCGTTGATGGTAAGACTGCCGTTGGAGTCCACGCAGTCACCGGTGGATACGATGGTAAATGTACCGCCGTTAATCATAATAAAGCAGTTGGAGCTGGCGGTAAATGTGTCCTGCTGTCGGGCGCCAAATCCGCTAAAGCCAGAGCTGTCTGCCCCACCGCCGGCGTTGAGGCCGTCGTCATTGGATGTAATATCAAACACACCGTCCTCAATGGTGATAGACAGACCTTCAATGCCTTCATAGCAGTAGGGGATGGTAAAGGTGCCGCTTTGAATGGTGAGGGCGTCATCGCAGTGGATGGCATCATCTCTGCTGCTCAGGGTAAACTCTCCCGCGGCAATCGCCATTTCTCCTCCCGAATGAAGGCAGTCATCTGCGCTGTCGATGGTGAAAGTGCCGCCGTTGATGGCATAGGTGTTCTCACCTTTGATACCCTTCTGGCTGGTGGAATCCTCTTCCGTCTGGGTGGTGGAAGTGGTGGTCTGGTTCGTCCAGCCGCCCCGCTGGCCGCCGCCAAACTGGTCACTGCTGGTCATCTCTACGCTGGCACTGCCCTCTCCGGTAGATAGATTAAAGGTGCCGCCGTCAATCTGAAGGGCTCCCATGGCACTGACGGCATCTCCCTGAGAGAGGATGGTGAAGCTGCCATCCTTGATATAGAGCCATCCTAAAGTGAGATCGTCGCTGTTCTCCGCATGGATACCGTCCTTACCAGAGGTAATGGTCAAAACACCGTCTGCAATGGCGACACAGTCTTTGCCTGACAGGCCGTGGCTGGCGGAGGTGATGGTATAGTTTCCACCGGTAATGAGCAGGTCGTCCTTGGATACGACGCCATGACCGGCCTGGGCGTTGATGGTCAGGCTGCCGGAGCCATTGAGGGTTAGGTCAGTTTTGGCAAAGATTACTGCATCGATATTATTGTCATCGATAGCAATATACTCCCCACCGTTGGTCAGGGTATTCTCCGTGTTCTCCGCTGAAGTAATGAAGACCTTGTCAGCCTCTAAAGCGTAGATGGCAGCGGAGGTGGAGCTGGTAATGTCTGCTCCCGCCAGCACCAGTTGAACCTTTTCAGTATCGCCGGCGTCTACCACGATTTGTCCATCCGTAAGAGTACCCGAAATGCGGTAGATCCCCTCGGCGTGATGGTGATAGTACCGCCGTCGATGACAACGGAATTGGAATCGCAGGAGGCGGTGTTTCCATTCAGTTGTATGTCAATAGCCTCGCTCTCGTCATAGGTTCCTGCCAGATCCCGGTCACTGAATATTTCGGCTGTGTCGATGGTGGATACTGTGGTGGCCGTCATATCCTCAGAGGAAACGGTTCCTGTATTGGACGTGTCCTGCGCTGTGTTCTGTGCTCCGCAGCCGCTGAGAACCAGCAGGCCACACAGCAAAACGGCGGTAAGTCCGCGCTTTGTTTGTTTCATCGTATCATCTCCTTTTTACAGGGTGGCTATGGGCCCCAACCTTTGCTGCATACCTTGCAAAAAAGCGGGCGGAGGGCAAACATTACAACATTGCGCTTTCTCACGCTGCCAAGAAGCTGGTGCGGCTTATTTTTGCTATGGAGAAATCCAGGCAGCCGTACTGCTCGGCAACGTAAATTCCTCTTGATAGCCAGCACTGGGGTTCTAACGAGCTCCTGCTTTGCTATACCCTTTTTGAACCATCTGCCGTTTTACCACATCCATTCATTTTTAGGGTTGACACTTAATAGTTAATCTCTCTGTCTGTTGAGCATAATGTCCTGATAGGCAGCACCGTATTTGGAAAAAGAGGTCTTGAAGATCCCTTGCTCCGAAAGAACGTGTGCCATCCACAGGGGCAGGCCTCCGGCCACCTTCAATTCCATGAGTACCTGGCCAGGCGGCAGGATGGGTATCCCCCATGTATCGGAATCCAGCGTCAGCTCCTCCTGACGGTATCGGATTTCGCTGTCAAAGGTTATCCGAAGCTCCTCGTCCTCTACCCCGCGAAAGGAGTCCCGCTCATAGGAGAGGAACACCGCCGGACGCAGAGCCTGATAAAAGTCCATGGTATAGGCCAACTCTCTGCCGATTTGACTATTCTGCCAGGGCCGCCTCCCGTCGATACATGCCATCGCCTGATCCTGTGGAATGGAGATGCGACGTTTATACACCACCGAGAGGTACTTCTTTTTTAGTTCCATAAACACCGGATCGTGTTCTCCAGCCTGACCGTAGCTGCGCACACGGAGTTTTTCTTTGTAGATGGGTTTCTCCAGACTGCGGCGAATAAGCCGGTAATTCGGTGTATCCAGATAAAGATTCTGGATCGAGCTGTGGCTGTACTCGTCGGGTACCATATGGGGATCCATAGCAGTCAGTACGGCTTTCAGCTGACGGTAATCCATCAAATATTTGAATTCATATCGTTGAAAGGTCATTTGGTTCTTCACAGGCGAGGCCTCCTTGTTTGGATATTGTAAAACCAGTGTAAAAACCAAAACATAATTGAAGCTTAATTACGGCAGTGTTTTTCGTGAACAAAAAATGAACGTTTCCAGCCTCCGGGGATAACGGCCGGTTTGGAAAAGAAGGATTGTCTATGGACCGGGTGTGACAATAAGGAAGCGCAGGACTGCTTGGATACAGACACCCCCATCCCGATGCTGCGGCTTATCGCAAAGCTGGAGGAGGACAACCTCAGTGGTCTCTATATGGGGGGCAAAGGCCACCCGGCATAAAATAAAACAGGCGGACAGCGCAAAGCTGTCCGCCTGTTTTCCTAATTATTCAACGGTTTTTAAAGGGTGACCTATGAGAAAGGTCAGAATTGGGGAACCATTTATTCTATTGGATTTTATCGGCCCTGGAAGATGCGGGTGAGCTGAATGAGCAGGGTAGGAGCAAAGGCCAGGCCCAGCACACACAGAAGGTCAAAGCCGTTGAGGGGAGAGACCAAGAACAGGCTCTCCATGGCGGGGACAAACAGCACCAGAGCCAGCAGCAGGATACCTACGCCGAAGGCCATGAGGGAGTACACGTTGCTGCCCAGACCAAGCTTGACGATGGACTCCTTGCCGCGGCAGTTAAAGCCGTGGAACAGGCGGGCAAGGGTGAGGGTGGCGAAAGCCATGGTGCTGGCCAGAGCGGGGCCGGACTGGTTCAGACCGATATAGAAGGCGACCATGGAGGCGATGCCGATCATCAGGCCCTGACCAAACACCCGGGTGAGCATAGGCTTATCCATCATGGAAGCATTGGGGTCGCGGGGAGGCTGGTCCATCAGACCGGGACGCGCGGGCTCCATGCCCAGGGCGATGGCGGGCAGACTGTCGGTGAGCAGGTTGATAAACAGCAGGTGTACCGGCTGGAAGGGGACGCTCAGCCCGGCAATGGAGGCGTAGATGACGGCCAGAATGGCGCCCATGTTGCCCGAGAGCAGGAACTGAATGGCGTTGCGGATGTTGGCATAGACGCTGCGGCCGTTGAGTACCGCCTTGACGATGGTAGCGAAGTTGTCGTCGGCCAGAATCATGGCGGCGGCATCCTTACTTACCTCGGTGCCGGTAATGCCCATGGCCACACCCACGTCAGCCTTCTTCAGGGCGGGGGCGTCGTTGACGCCGTCGCCAGTCATGGCGGCGATGCAGCCACGGCGCTGCCAGGCGGTGACGATGCGGATCTTATGCTCGGGAGAGACTCGGGCGTAGACAGCGATGTGGGGGAGCTTCTGATCCAGCTCCTCGTCGCTCATGGAGTCCAGCTCCACGCCGTCCAGGGACATATCGCCCTCACCGAAGATGCCGATCTGCTTGGCAATGGCGGTGGCGGTGACCTTGTGGTCGCCGGTGATCATGACAGTACGGATACCGGCCTTTTTGGCGTCAGCCACAGCCTGGATGCTCTCAGGCCGGGGCGGGTCAATCATGGAGATGAGGCCCACGAAGGTGTAGTCGGTCTCGTCTTCCAGGGTGAGCAGACGGGCTTCCTTCATGGGACGCAGGGCGAAGGCCAGCACCCGCAGACCATTTTCCGACTGCTGGCGGTTGACCTGCTGGATCTGGGCGCGGAGCTCGGGAGTCATGGGGACAGGGCCGTTGGCGGTGAGCAGCCGGATGGAGCGGTCCAGCAGCACATCGATGGCGCCCTTGGTGTACAGGGTGGGACCGTCGTCGGTGTTGTGCAGGGTGCTCATCAGCTTGCGGTCGGAGTCAAAGGCCAGCTCGGCCAGACGGGGGTGCTGGGTGCGGTAGGCACGCTCCTCTACACCGAAGCGTCCGCCCAGCTGAACCAGGGCTACCTCGGTGGGATCGCCCACGGAGGCGCCGGTCTCGTGGTCCATGGTGGCGTCGCTGTCCAGCAGAGCGATTTTCAGCAGGGTGCGCTGGGCATCGTTGGCCAGCTCCAGGTCGGTGCCGCGGGTGAGGACGCCGTCGGCCCAGATGTTCTGCACGGTCATGCGGTTCTGGGTGAGGGTGCCGGTCTTATCGGAGCAGATGACGGAGACGGAGCCCAGGCTCTCCACCGCCTTCAGCTCCTTGATAATGGCGTTCTGACGGGCCATCTTCTGGGTGCCCATGGCCAGCACGATAGTGACGATGGAGCTGAGAGCCTCAGGGATGGCGGCAACGGCCAGAGCCACGGCAAACATGAGGGAGTCCAGGATGGTCATGTGGCTGCGGAAGACAGACAGGAGGAAGACGCCGGCGCAGATGATCATGATGACCATGGCCAGCTTGCTGGAGAAGTCGTCCAGGTTCTTCTGCAGAGGAGTCTTGCGCTGCTGAGTCTGATTCATCAGGGTGGCGATGCGGCCCAGCTGGGTGTCCATGCCGGTGGCGGTAACCACCATGACGGCACGGCCGTAGGTGACCAGAGAGCCGGAGAAGACCATGTTCTTCTGGTCGCCCAGGGCGACCTTCTCGCCCTCAATGGCTTCATTGGTCTTTTCCACCGCTTCGCTCTCACCGGTGAGAGAACTCTCATTTACCTTAAGAGACCAGCAGTTCAGCAGACGGCCGTCGGCCACCACAAGGTCACCGGCCTCCAGCTCAATGATATCGCCGGGGACGACCTGATTGCTGGGAATCTCCAGGCGTTGGCCGTCACGCAGCACTTTGGCGGAGGGGGCGCTCATCGCTTTCAGGCTTTCCAGAGACTTTTCAGCCTTAAAATACTGTACAGTGCCCAGAATGGCGTTCATAATGAGCACGGCGAAAATAACCAGGGTGCTTTCCATGTTGCCGGAGAACATGGAGATGAGGGCGGCTGCAATCAGAATAGCCACCAGCAGGTCTTTGAACTGCTCAGCAAAGACAGCCAGCACGCTCTTTTTCTTGCCCTCGGCCAACTGGTTGTGGCCGTACTGAGCCAGGCGCTGGGTGGCCTGGGCACTGGTGAGACCGTCTGAGGTGACCTGGAGGTGCTCCAAGGTCTGCTTGGGTGTCTTTTGGAAGAAGTTTTGATCCATAACACGTCGCCTTTCTTTCTCTGTTGTGAGGAATAGTTTGTGCCGGAAGAAACAAAAAAGACCTTCCGGCAGTATGGAAATACTGCCGAAAAGTCTTGTTACCACCAAAATATGGGGGCCCACCCTGCCAGATTATCCGAAGACAATCGAGATGTTGACAAGGCGGCTTGCAACTACTCCCTTTTCACGCGAGAAGTACTATATCACAGGGAAATAAAAAAGGCAAGGGAAAATTCGCAGATTTTTAGGGAGAAGGAAATCGGAAGTTGAGACATATGCCAAATTGGGGCGAAAGAGGGATTACCTGGCTCCATGATGGCCTTCACTTCCGTGGTGACCGCCGGAATTTCCGTTGCCGAAGCCCTGATCACTGCCGGTATTCTGTCCACAGTCAGAGGAACTGCTGGCGTCCTGGCCGGATGACAGATCGGACAGCCACTGGCGCAGCTGGTGCATGGAGCATTCGCTTACCTGTTCTGACGTGATGGAGGGATCCAGGGCTTGAAGCTGGAGCAGCATCTGATATTTGCTCAGAGACAGCCCCTCTTTCTGGGCCGCAGTGACCTGGGACCAGTCGGCGCTGGAACAGCTCCCGTGTCCCGCACAGGACTGAGTATCTTCCATCAGGTCCTGGCAGTGCTGCTGGTTTTGTCCCGCCACGGTAACCGCCAGCTCCGTACCGCTGTCCAGGGCCTGGGATACCTCCTGGCTGCCCAGAATGGCCTCCAGCGCATCGGTGTAGCTGAGGTAGGTGAGCTCCAGCTTGTCAGCCAGCTCCTGGTCCTGGGTGCTGTCGCCCTGGACCTGGAGTACCCGGTCAAATCGGTTCAGCGTCAGCTCCAAGGAAGGACCTGCCTCCACGCTGACGGCGGACACCGGAGTGAACCAGGCCAATGCACCGCCTGCCCCCAGAAAAACGACCAGCAGACAGGCAGCCGCCGCCAGCAGGCTGCGATAGCGGGGACGGGCGGGAGTGCGCCGTGCATGGAGATAGGCACGTGTGCGCTTCTTCAGCTCCGGACTGGCCTGGACGGCCTGAAAGGCATCATGGATCGGTCGGTTCAATGCGTTCACCTCCCAGCGTGCTGCGCAGCTGTTCCCTGGCCCGGGTCAGCAGAGTGTAGACGGTATTGGTGTTCTTGTGCAGGATCGCGCCGATCTCTTTGGCGGTGTAGCCTTCATAGTAGTGCAGATACACCACGTCCCGGTATTTTGCGGGCAGAGAGAGGACGGCCTCCAGCACCTCCCGGTGCTTCTGAGACAGCTGGTCGGGCTGATCGGCCAGCTCGTCCAGGGAGACGGTACGGCTGCGAAAAAAGCTTTTCAGCAGGTCCCGGCAGGCGTTGAGGGTCACTCGGATAAACCAGGCTTTCTCATGTTCCGGGCTTTCAAACACAGCGGAGCTGAGGACATACTTCAGAAAAACCGTCTGAAAGATGTCCTCCGTGTCGGCCGGATTTTTCAGATGCACCATGCAGAGCCGCCGTACCAGATCGGCATAGCGGTCGATGGCGCGGTTGGCCTCCTCTTCGCTGCGCATGTCCTCACCCTTTTACTTCGTTAATTCCAGCGGCCTCCCCTGTGGTGGCCGCCGCCGTGGTGGCCCTGGCCGCAGTTCTGGCCCAAATTGTCGCACACACCGTCGCCGTCGGTATCCCCATAGGCGCAATTGCTGCCGTGGTAGTCACAGATCCCGTCGCCATCCGCGTCCTGGTAACATGCTACCGAGTTCTGGCAGATCCCGGTACCATGTCCGAAGTGGCCTGCGGCCAAAGTCCCGGTGACAAGCAGGCCCAGCACCAGGGCGCTGGCCAGCAAAATGGTAATCATCTTTTTCATACAAAAACCTCCCCGATCAAACTGGGGCTCTCTTTGCCCCTCATAAGCAATACAACTGAGGAAGGCGAATCCATTCACCGGAGAAAAATTTTTATTCCTCCGAATCCGCCAGCTGGAACTGCCCCAAACGCAAGGCGGCGGACAGGGAGAAGCGCCGCTCGACACCGTCGGCAAAGCGTACCAAGATAATGTCGCCGGAGCGGGAGACGACCTGACCCGGACCGAAGCTGCGGTGGCACAGGGCTGCGCCAGGGACACAGCGGCGGGAAGTCTGTTCTATGGCTACCAGGTCCGGTACCGCCCGGGGAGAGAGGGGAACCGCTTTTTTGGCCTCCTCCTTGGATTTTGGGAAGAGAGAGGAGGCAAAGCGGCTGGTGAGCTCACTGCGGCGGAAACGCATGACCCAAAGCTCTTCCTTGGCCCGGGTCATACCCACGTAAAAGAGCCGCCGCTCCTCCTCATAGGCGTCCAGTTCCTGGGAGGAGGCGTCGGGACCGGGGAGCGTTTTGGGCAGCAGACCGTCGGCCACGTCCATTAAAATGACCCGTTTGTACTCCAGACCCTTACTGGAGTGGATGGTGGACAGGACGAAGGGACAGTTATGTTGAGACGATCCAGCCCGTACCAGCTCCCGCAGTACCTCCAGCCGCTCCAGCAGGCCGCCGGGAGTGGGCTCATTGGCTCCCAGAGCCTCCAGAATCTGCGTTTTGCTCTGATCCATGCCCCGCTGCTCCAGATAGTCACCGTATCCCATAAAGTGGACGATGCGGTACACGCCCCGGTCAGCCCGCTGGGTGAGCAGGTTGGCCATATGGGTCTGGAGGGCCTTGCACTGGCGGCGGGTCCAGGGGGATGTACCGGGGAGCGAGGCAACCAGTTCCAGAATGGGAGAGGTATCCGGACCGCACTGGGCCGCCGCCTGTTCGGCTGCCGCCCGGCTGATCCCTGCCCCCAGCTTGTAGTAGACCCGCAGGAAGGCATCTCCGTCCCAGGGGTCCTGGGCCAGAGTAAGGATATCCACAATATCCCGCACCACCCAGTGGGTAAAGAAACCGCTGTCCACCTGGCGGCAGCGGTAGGGGATGCCCTGACGCTCCAGTAGATCGATGAGGGGCAGGGCGCTGTCGTTGTCCCGGTAGAGGATCGCAGTCTCCTCTTTGCAGTCCTGGGCCACCTGGGCCAGGTAGCGGTATTGGGCGCTGCGGTCCTGGACCCAGATCTCTTTCAGGGCCGGCCCCTCTCCACGCACCGCCTTCATGTGTTTGGGGCGGCGGTTTTTATTTTGCTCAATAAATTTCTGAGCAGCGGCCACAATAGGGCGAGTGGAGCGGTAGTTCTGCTCCAGATAGAGAACCTTTGCCCCGGGGTAGATGGATTCAAATTGGGTGAGGGCCTGGGGGTAGGCGGCCCGAAAACCGTAGATGCTCTGGTCCTCGTCGCCCACCAGAAAGAGGTTGCCGTTTTGTCCCGCCAGCAGTCGGAGAATGGCGTGCTGGATTTTGGAGGTGTCCTGGGCCTCGTCCACACAGAGGTAGGGGTAGCGGCGGCGGAACTGCTCCAAAAGCTGAGGAAACTGCTTTAAAATCCGGTGGGCGTAGATCATCTGGTCGTCGTAGTCCATCAGCTGGTGGGTGCGCAGCAGGCGGCAGTACTCCTGGTAGATGGGAGGAAACTCCACCCCTTCCACTTCTACCTGTTCCAGATCCTCGCCGGAGATCATGCTGTTTTTCACATAGGTAATGGCGGTCTGTACCGCCTTGACGGTGCTCTCCGAGGCAAATTCCCCGCTCTGCCGCCGGCAGATCTCTCCGATGATGGCCGCCTGGCGTCCGATATCCTCCAACAGCTGGAAGGCCTGGCGGCCCTGGGTACGCTCATAGGCCCGAATGATTCGGCTGCACACTCCGTTGATGGTGCGAAACTCCAGCCGGTCGGCCAGAGGTTGGCCGAAGAAGGCGGCGAAGCGCCGGGACATATCCCGGGCGGCGGAGACGGTGTAGGTCATGGTGAGGATGTTTTCCGGCGGCACGCCCTGGGCAATCAGATAGCCGATGCGGGAGACCAGCACCGTGGTCTTGCCGCTGCCCGGCACTGCCAGCAGCAGCACCGGTCCGGAGAGGGCCTGGACGGCCTCCTCCTGCTGGGGGTTAAGATTTAAGTGGTATTGGGTTTTGAACTGAGCAAAGGTCATGAGGTTCTCCTGAAAACCGGGAGGGCAGCGCCCTCCCGGGAAATAAAAAACTTATGGGGCAATGGCCACTTTGATCACATGGTCCCGGCGGTGTTCAAACAGATCGTAGGCCGCAGCAATGTCTTTGAGTGGGTAGGTGTGGCTGATGAGGGGCGTGGTGTCCAGCTTGCCCTGGGCGATGAGGGAGAGAATCTCTCCGCAGCGGCAGCCGTCCACCCCGCCGGTCTGGAAGGTGAGGTTTTTTCCGTACATGTCCGGGAGCGGGAGCACCTGGGGCGCGTCATACAGGGCCACCACGGTGACAATGGCATTGGGCCGGGCACAGGTCCAGGCCAGAGTGAAGGTGTCCTCGCTTCCGGCCACCTCCAGTACCCGGTCGGCCCCTCCGTGGGCACTGTGTGCACGGACAAAGTCTGCGGCCTGCTCCGGTTCCACGGTCAGCACCTGGGGGTAGTGCTCCTGTACAAAAGAGCGGCGCTGGGGGTCCTTTTCGCAGACAATGACCTGTTTTGGCTCTTTCAGCAGCACACACTGGAGGGTGCACAGGCCGGTAGGCCCCGCTCCGATGACCAGCACCGTATCTTCGTGGCCAATCTGGGAATGCCAGCGGCCCAGTAGCCGGTGGCCAGGATGTCTCCCACAAAGAGGGCCTGCTGGTCGGTGACGCCAGCGGGGATTTTATTCAGTCCCTGGTCCGCGTAAGGGACCCGGACATACTCGGCCTGGCCTCCGTCGATGCGGCAGCCCAGAGCCCAGCCGCCGTTGGGGTCGGTGCAGTTGTTGACCCAGCCGTGCTGGCAGAAGAAGCACTCGCCGCAGAAGGTCTCCACATTGACGGTCACCCGGTCGCCGGGGCGCACGGTGGTGACGGCGGAGCCCACCTCCTCCACCACGCCCACCATCTCGTGGCCTACCGTGATGCCGGGCACCGCCCGGGGCACCGAGCCGTGCTTGATGTGCAGGTCGCTGGTGCAGATGCTGGACAGGGTGACCCGGACGATGGCGTCCCGGTCATCCAGCAAGGTGGGCTTGGGTTTCTCCATCAGGGCAAAGGTACCTTGTTTTATGTAGGTGTAGGCCAGCATGGCGGGATTCCTCCTTGCAGAATGGAGGCGGCCTTCTGGCCGCCATCATATTTGAGACCAGTATACCACACAAGGAAAAAACTTGCACCTTCTTTGCCTTCTCTCTTGACAATATCGATATTCGATTATATACTGAACGTGAAAATAACGATATTCGATATAAGAGAGGTGAGGGTGGTGCCACGGGCAAAGTTTCAGACGTTGACGGAGCAGATGTACTATATTCTCCTGTGCCTGAGCCGGGAAAACTGCGGTATGGATGTGATGGACCAGATCCCCGCCATGACCGGAGGACGTGTCCGGGTGGGACCGGGTACCCTCTACAACCTGTTGGAGCAGTTTGTGGAGGCGGAGATGATCCGGGAGACCCGCTGTGAGGGCCGCCGCCGCAGCTATATTTTAACGGAGAAGGGGCGGGCGCGGCTGGACGAGGAGTACCGACGCATCTGTCAGCAGCAGAAAGACTATGAGGCCATGTTCCGAGAGGAGGGTGCATCATGAAGAAAACCCGAAGAGATTGGATCCCGTTTTCTTTCTACGACCACACGGGAATGGAGAAGCATCTGGAGAAGATGGCACAAAAAGGGTGGATGCTGGAGGAGCTGACCAGTTTCGGTTGGAAATACCGGGAAATCCAGCCCCAGAAGCTGCACTTTTCGGTTTCCTTCGATACCCGGGCCTCGGAATTTGAACCGGAGCCCACAGAGGAGCAGTATACCTTTCAGGAGTTCTGCCAGCGTTCGGGGTGGAAGCTGGCTGCGGCCTCGGGGCAGATGCAGGTCTTTTACAACGAGGAGGAGGACCCACTGCCCATCCAGACCGACCCGGAGATGGAGGTTCGGATGGTGGGCAAGCTGGCACGACGGATGGTGCCGGCTTATTTGATCCTCCTGGTGCTGGGCTTTTTTGTGGGAGGTTCTTGGTGTTACTCGCTGATCCACACGCCCATCAAACTGCTGACGACTCCCGGCTCCACCTTTATGGGGCTGTGTTGGCTGGGCTTGTTCGTTTATAGCGTCACCGATTTGATCACCTACCTTGCCTGGCGGCGCCGGGCGTTGTCCGCCGCCCAGCGGGGAGAGTTTTTGCCTACCCGGGGATGCCACAAGCTCATGCATGTGGTGCTGGGAATGATCGTTTTGGGATTGATGTATTGGCTTGCTACCGAACGCAGACCAGGTATGCGATTGGTAACGGGCGGGATACTGCTGGCCTATGTGGTTGTTTTCTTGGCCGTAAATGGTACCAAACGAACCTTGAAGCGCAGAAAGGCGTCTGCTGGAGTAAAACGTGCGATAACCCTCAGTTTAGATGTGATCTTGTCCATGATTTTGGTCGGTACGGTGATGTTTCTCTTTATCCGAGGACTTCAAAGCGGGGCAATTTCTGTGGAGCAAGAGATTCGCGCCCCTCTCTCTGCCAGTGAACTGACCGGAGTGGACGAAGAGAAGTATCTCACCACGGTCAGCACGGACATGTCCCTGTTCCTGGACCGGAAGGAGGTGCGGTGCCGGACAGGATTTGAACAGATGACAGAAGTGCCGCGGATGAACTACACCTTGGTGGAAATCCATATCCCCATTTTGTATGATGCCTGTTTCCAGGAACTGTGCCGGGAGAAAGAGAAGCGGATAGCCACCTATGTGGATGGGAGCATCGTCCATGCCCAGTATCAGATGGTAGATCCAACCCCATGGGGAGCTGAGGAGGCCTATCAGCTCAATTTGGCCGGGGAATTCCGGCAGGAGTACATCCTATGCTGGAAAGACCGGATCGTCCAGCTGGGAGCGGACTGGGACCTGACGGCGGAACAGATGGCCGTGGCCGGGGAGAAGCTGGCAAACGCATAAGCAAGAAAAATCGGTGGAGTTTTGAAAAACTCCACCGCTTTTTTTAGTGTTTTGGCCGGGCTTTGAACAGCAGGGCGGCCAGAAAGCCGAAGAAGATGGCGGCCGCCACACCGCCTGCCGTGGCGGCGGCTCCCCCGATAAAAGCCCCCAGCAGGCCGTGCTGCTGTACCGCTTCCCGCGCCCCTGTTGCCAGGGTATAGCCAAACCCGGTGAGGGGAACGGTGGCACCAGCTCCCGCCCAATCTACCAAGTACTGATAGAGGCCGGAGCCACCTAAAATCACTCCGGCGGTGACATAGCAGACCAGAATTTTGGCGGGGGTCAGTTTCGTGCGGTCGATGAGGATCTGACCCAGAGCGCACAGCAGCCCGCCGCACAAAAAAGCATTGAAGTATTCCATGGAAGGTCACCTCTCAATTGGTGTTTGGACGCTGGGCCGACAAGGCCACGGCGTGGCAGATCCCCGGTACCGACTCCCCCTGAAGGGAGGAGGTAGGGGAGTGGAGGGCTCCGGTGGGGCAGAAGAGAATGTTCTGCCACTTGCCGCTGCGCAATCCCTCCACCAGATAGCCGGTGAGCACGCTGGCGCAGCAGCCGCAGCCCGAGCCTCCGGCGTGGACGTCCTGGCGTACCCGGTCGAAAATAAGCAGGCCGCAGTCGGTGTGGCGGTCGGACAGGTCGATCCCATCCCGCTGGAACAGTTCCAGCAGCAGCGTGCGGCCCAGCTCCCCCAGGTCGCCGGTAACGATGAGATCATAGAAGTCAGGGGAGCGGCCGGTGTCCCGCAGGTGGGCGGAAATCGTCGAGTAGGCGGCGGGCGTCATGGCGGCTCCCATGTTATTGGTGTCGGTGACCCCTTTGTCCACAATCTGACCTGGCGTCACATGGGTAATATATGGCCCAGGCCCCTCCTGGTCCAAAATCACCGCGCCCGCCCCGGTCACGGTCCACTGGGCCGTTGGGGTGCGCTGGCTGCCGTACTCTAGAGGGGTGCGGTACTGCCGCTCTGCCGTACAGAAGTGGGAGGAGGCCATGACCCCCGCCCGGCGGCCAAAGTCTCCGTCCAGAGCCATAGAGGCCAAAATCAGCCCTTCGCCCATGGTGGAGCAGGCCCCGTACAGGCCAAAGAAGGGAATGTGCTGCTCCCGGGCGGCAAAGGAGGAGCCGATACACTGGTTCAGCAGATCTCCGGCAAACAGCCAGTCCAGAGTGGACGCACCCTGTCCCAGCTTGTCCAGCGCCAGAGTGAGCGCCTTTTTCTGCATGGCGCTCTCCGACTTTTCCCAGGTGGACTCCCCAAAGGTATCGTCACTGTCAATGAGATCAAAGGTCTTTCCCAGAGGACCCTGTCCCTCCAGCTGTCCCACCACGTTGGCGCAGGTCAAAAAAGAGGGGGGATGGGAGAGAGCCACGGTCTGCTGTCCCAGCTTTTTCTTGCTCATAGATGCCACCTCGCAACAAGGATGGTGCTAGGATTTCCGGAATGGGAAAAGTTATGCTCTGCCCCTGGAAAAAGAAAGCAAGGTGGAGTATAATACAATAGTTAACCATTTGAAGATAAACGGAGGAACTCCAGTATGAGTCAGGAAAAGACCCGCTTTTTATCCTATATTTGTCCCCGCTGCCGCCAGTCGGTGATTGTGGAAAAGGACGTGTTCGCGCTGGCCGCCTCGCCTACCCGCATCCAGTGTCCCTGCGGCCACTCTGAGTTGGACGTGGAGTTTCTGCCCCAGCGGGTGCGGCTGAAGGTGCCCTGTCTGTACTGCGGCCGGGAGCATCTGGTGTCCTGTTCGTCCACCGCCTTCCTGCGGGAGAAAGCGCTGGCCTTCTCCTGCGCCCAGTCGGGGCTGGACTGCTGCTATGTGGGCGAGGAAGGGCCGGTGTACGCCGCTACCGCCCGTCTAGAACAGGCTTTGGATAAGCTGGAGGACGAAGGCGGGGAGCGGGGCGTATTCCTGGACGAGATGGTCATGGAGGAGGTCCTCTCCGAGATCCGGGATATCGCTGCCCGGGACGGCATCTCCTGCACCTGCGGCAGTCACAGCTGGACCTTCCAGGTCAATTACAGCTCGGTGGACCTCATCTGTAAGGAGTGCGGAGCCCAGATGCGTATCCCTGCCGGCACTGCCGACGATATTGACGATATCTGCTGCAAAACGCGGCTGCTGATCCGTGGAAAGGAGAACCAATGAGCCAGTTTTATGAGATGACCCTGCCCATCGACTCCCGGGATGTGGATGGAAGAGGATACTGCAAGGCCGGACCTCTGCTGGGACACCTGCAGGAGGCGGCTACCCAGGCCGCAGAACACGGCGGGTTTACCCGGGAAATCATTGTGAAGCGCTACGGTGCGTTCTGGATGCTTACCCGGGTGTGGTACCGTCTGGAGCGGCCCCTGCACTGGGGAGAAAATCTCACCATCCGTACCTGGCACCGGGGAGGCCGGGCGGCTACCATGTACCGGGACTATGACCTGCTGGTGGACGGTGAGCCGGTAGGCGAGTGCGTATCCATCTGGGTGCTGGTACGGGCCAGCGACCGGAAGATTTTGCGGCTGGAGAGTGTGGAGGAGCTGCAGAACACCGGTGGAGGAGAGCTGTGCAAGACAAAAAAGCTGACCAAGCTGCGTCTGCCCCAGGAGATGGAGCCGGTCTGCCATCGCCGGATGCAGTACAGTGACACCGATATCAACGGCCATGTGAACAACTGCCGCTACGCCGACTTTGTCTGTGACGCCATGGAGATGCAGAATCTGGAGGAGGACAAGTTCCTCTCCCAGCTGCAGATCGGCTACCTGGCGGAGTGCCGTCCGGGGGATGAGCTGGAAATGCAGTTGGGGCAAGAGGGAAATATGCACTTTGTCCAGGGTATGGACGAGGAGGGCAAATCCCGCTTTGAGGCCTCGGTGATTTTTGGTGAAGTGCTTCCTTGACAAGGAATTCAAGGACAGGTACAATAAATCTATTACAGGTGTTTTTTGAGCCGATTTGCCCCTTTTTGGGGCGAACGAAAGGAAAAGGAGTTGTAGCTTATGGTCAATCAGGATGCTGCGCAGAAGTTCCTGAAGCAGGGCCTCACCTTTGATGATGTTCTGCTCATTCCTGCGGCCAGCGATGTGCTGCCCGCCGACGTGGACCTTCACACCCAACTGACGAAAAAGATCCGTCTGAATATCCCCCTCATCAGCGCCGCCATGGATACCGTTACCGAGTACCGCATGGCCATTGCCATCGCCCGTGAGGGTGGTATCGGTATCATCCATAAGAATATGTCCATCAGCCAGCAGGCTGAGCAGGTGGATATGGTCAAGCGCTCTGAGAACGGCGTTATCACCAATCCCTTCTGGCTGGCTCCCGGCCACACTCTGGCTGAGGCCGACGAGCTGATGGCCAAGTACCGCATCTCCGGTGTGCCCATCTGCGACAACGGCAAGCTCATCGGCATCATCACTAATCGTGATATGAAGTTTGAGACCGACATGAGCCAGCTCATCGACAACGTGATGACCAAGGAGAACCTGGTCACCGCCCCCGAAGGAACTACTCTGGCCGAGGCCAAGGAGATCCTGCGCAAGCACAAGATCGAGAAGCTGCCCATCGTGGACAAGGACTTCCACCTGAAGGGCCTCATTACCATCAAGGACATCGAGAAGGCCGAGGTGTATCCCAACTCTGCCCGTGACGAGAAGGGCCGCCTGCTGGTAGGCGCTGCCATCGGCGCCACCCACGATGTGCTGGACCGTGTGGCCGCTCTGGTTGAGGCCGGCGTAGACGTGCTGGGCCTGGATTCCGCCCATGGCCACACCCAGAACGTGCTGGAGACCGTCAAGCGCATCAAGGCTCTGTATCCCGATGTACAGCTCATTGCTGGCAACGTGGCCACTGCCGAAGGCACCCGGGCTCTTATTGAGGCGGGCGCTGACTGCGTGAAGGTGGGTATCGGCCCCGGTTCTATTTGTACCACCCGTGTGGTGGCCGGTATCGGTGTGCCCCAGATCACTGCCATCTATGACGCTGCCCGCGTGGCCGCCGAGTACGGTGTGCCTGTCATCGCCGACGGCGGCGTGAAGTTCTCCGGTGATATCGTCAAGGCCATTGCCGCCGGCGGCAATGTGGTCATGATCGGCTCTCTGCTGGCGGGCTGTGAGGAGTCTCCCGGCGACACTGAAATCTATCAGGGACGTCAGTTCAAGACCTACCGCGGCATGGGTTCCCTGGCTGCCATGAACCACGGCTCCAAGGACCGCTACTTCCAGGAGAACAACAAGAAGCTGGTTCCCGAAGGTGTTGAGGGCCGTGTGCCTTATAAGGGACTGACCAGCGAGACCATCTATCAGCTCATGGGCGGACTGAAGGCCGGTATGGGCTACTGCGGCTGCCACACCATTGATGAGCTGCAGTCCAAGGCTCAGTTCATCCAGATCACCGCTGCCGGTCTGCGGGAGTCTCACCCCCACGATATCTACATCACCAAAGAGGCCCCCAACTACACCATCAGCCCCGACTGATTCCTTTCATGAACGAAAAACTCCGCGCTCATTGCGAGCGCGGAGTTTTTTGTATCAATTGAGATGTGGTTTAAAAAGGGAAAAATACGAAGATCAAAGCAGCGTGCCGCCGTTGTTGGTCAGTGCCTCCAGCACCTGATAGCGGTCCATCTGGAACTGCTTGGTCATGGCCAGAGCTTCCTCCATGTCCAGGTCCACGATATGGCCGTCCCGGGTGGCGATAATGCGGTTGCCCCGGTTGCTCAGCAGGGTCAGCACGGCCTCGTAGCCCATGCGGCTGGCGGTCTCACGGTCACGGGCGGTGGGAGAGCCGCCACGCTGAATGTGGCCCAGCACGGTGACACGGGGATCGATACCCACCTCGTCGTGGATACGCTTGCCGATCTCAAAGGCGCTGCCTGCGCCCTCAGCCACTACCACCATGTAGTGGGTGGAACCGGCCAGACGGGCACGGCGGATCTTCTCCACCACGTCCTCCTGGAAGTCGACTTCACGCTCGGGGATCAGCACGGCCGTAGCGCCCACAGCAATGCCCACATACAGGGCCAGATAGCCGGCGTGACGGCCCATGACCTCAACCACGGAGCAGCGCTCATGGGACTGCATGGTGTCGCGCAGTTTATCGATACACTCAATGGCGGTGTTGCAGGCGGTGTCAAAGCCGATGGTATAGTGGGAGCAGCCGATGTCGTTATCGATGGTGGCAGGGATGCCCACCACGCTGATGTGGCTGCCCGCCTCAGCAGCCTGGCGGGAGAGAGCCAGTGCGCCGCGGAAGGTGCCGTCGCCGCCGATGGCCACAATACCGTCCAGACCCAGTAGCTTGCAGGTATTCAGAGCCTTAGCACGGCCCTCGGGATTCATGAATTCCATGCTGCGGGCGGTGTAGAGCATGGTGCCGCCCTTATTGATGATATGGCTGACGCTGGAGCCATCAAGCTGGACAAAATCGCTGTTAATAAGACCGTTCCAGCCTCTGCGGATACCCACACACTGGATCCCGTGGCTTACTGCGGTACGGACGACCGCACGGACGGCTGCATTCATGCCAGGAGCGTCGCCGCCGCTGGTCAGAACACCAATACGCTTCACCTTATTCTCCATTTGGAGCTCCTCCTTCGTCTGGCCGTGGCCAACATGTTCTCAGCATTGCTGCTAATTGTTTCGTAGTGTAAAAGTTGGCGGATATCAAGGCGCTTACAATCGTCTTAATTATGTCACTGTACACGGCTTTGTGTCAAGAATATCCCGGCGCTTTCTTTCATTATTTCATAGAGCAGAAACAGATAGTCTATCCATTTTCAGGATAAAACAGGGGCTCAAAAAAACTTTTAAAAAATTTCAATTTACCTGTTGACAATGGGCTGAAAATCTAGTATACTAGCGAAGCCGTCGCAAGTGAGGCGCACAACTCGGGAGCATAGCTCAGCTGGTAGAGCACATGCCTTACAAGCATGGGGTCACAGGTTCGAGCCCTGTTGTTCCCACCACTTCCCCCCATGACTACCTGGCTCGGTAGTTCAGTTGGTTAGAACGCCGGCCTGTCACGCCGGAGGTCGAGGGTTCAAGTCCCTTCCGCGTCGCCATTCGCCTCTGTAGCTCAGTTGGTAGAGCAGGGGACTGAAAATCCCCGTGTCGCTGGTTCGATTCCGGCCGGAGGCACCAAGTGAACAAAGCCCTGGAGAGGGTTCCCCTCTCCAGGCAACATGCGAGTGTAGCTCATCTGGTAGAGCGCCACCTTGCCAAGGTGGAGGTAGCGAGTTCGAGCCTCGTCACTCGCTCCAATTTTTTGGAGCGGTTCCGCTCCAGATGGTGCCATAGCCAAGTGGTAAGGCAGAGCTCTGCAAAAGCTCCACTCCCCAGTTCAAATCTGGGTGGCACCTCCAAAATGTGTTGATAAAAAAGATGCACAGCAAAAACGCCGCACGAAAGTGCGGTGTTTTTGCGTCTAAAAGAAAAAATAGGCGAATTCAGAACAGAAAAGTTAGATTTTCAAAAAGAGGGTCCGCTCACTCCGAAAACGGCGGTTTGGGAGATGCACATGGCCCATTTTACGAAATCAGGTGATTCGAACCCCCAAGCATTCAAAAAAACATGAGAAACCGCGCAGCCGCCCTCCGGCCCCATAGATCTGGGCCAGAGGGCGGCTTTTGCTTTTGGCGGCAGGTTTGTCCCTTTGGCGATTATGCTCCATTTGTGCGCCATTCCTTATTGGTATTGGTAATAGCTTTCGGGTGGCTTTTCATCTATACTTGCGTCAGCAAATGCGAAAGGAGAACGACGCGATGGCCGATACCAAGAATCTCTGCGCTCAGATTCCCCTGACACTCCATGACCGGGTATGCACCGAGAAGGATCAGGCGGGCCTGACCACCGCACAGTACATCACCAACCTGCTCACCGAATACTACCAGATGAAAGAAAACGGAGGGAACATGAATATGGCTAACAATGGCAACAGAACGATGGCATTCCAGATTCCGGAGGAACTCTTCCAGCGCATCAAGGCACACCTGGACCGGGAGAGCCTGCGGCTGGGCCGGAAGTACACCCAGCGGGAGTTCGTCCTGGGTCTCATCGAGGAGGCCCTGACCGCCGCCGAGAACACCTGCCAGCCCCAGGAGGACACCGAGGACACCCAGCAGCCCCAGGGGGACGGTGAGGACGCCTACCAGCCCCAAGAGGACGGCGAGAACGCCCAGCAGCCCCAGGAGGACGGCGAGGACACCTACCAGCCCCAGGGGGACAGCGAGGACGCCTACCAGCCCCAAGAGGACGGCGAGGACACCTGCCAGTCCGATGAGGACGGGATCACAGAAACGGCGGAATAAACGCACAACGTCATCGTGACGAGAGAGGCCCCCAGGGCATCCCGGAAAACCGGGGTGTCCTGGGGGCCTTTTTCGCTTTTTGACCCGGAAAGGAGGTGAAACATCATGACAAAGAAGCAAGAGCGGTTCCGCTTCACAGACACGGAGATGGAGATCGTCAAGGGAACGGATTTGCCTGATCTGCTCACCCACCTGGGGTATCAGGTACGGCGGGTGGGCAGCTACTACACCACCAGAGAGATGGACAGCCTTCGGATCAAAGAGCGCCGGACCTGGAGACGATATTCCAACCAGACGGGTGGGGACGCCATCACCTTTCTGCAGGAATTCTGCGGCAAGGACTTCCGGGAGGCGGTCAGCTACCTGCTGGAGTTCAACGGTCACCGCGCGAGAGCCTCCCCCGTCCCGCACCAGCCGTCCCCAGCAAAAAAGGAACGGCCCGCCTTTGCCCTGCCCAGTGCAGCCCCAGACCAGCGGCACGTTTTCGCCTACCTTCGGAAACGGGGGATCGCCCCCCAGGTCATCCAGAGCTTCATCCAAGCTGGCCTACTGTATGAGGATGCCGACCACCACAACTGCGTGTTTGTGGGCCGGGATGGAGGGGGCCAGCCGGTGTTCGCCAGCAAACGCGGCACCTATGACCGGAATGGCCCTGGGTTCAAAGGAGATGTTACTGGTAGCAATAAGGACATCGCCTTCCGCCTGCCCTGCGACCCTGGCCTGGATCATGTAGCAGTTTTCGAGGCTCCCATCGACCTGATGAGCTTCTGCACCCTGCACCGGCAGATGCGGAGCAACGCCGTTGCCCTGTGCGGGTTGTACCGGGGGCCGCTGGACAACTACCTGCGGGAAAATCCCCACCTGAAGCAGATCGTCCTGTGCCTGGACGCGGATGGGCCTGGACAGGAGGCAGCGGAGAAGTTCCTGGACGAGTACACCCAGGAGGGCTATGCCGTGTCCATTCAAATACCCGCCCAGGGCAAGGACTGGAACGAGTACCTGCTTCGGCGGGGCAGTGAGGAGAGGAGGCGGAAAAACGGCGAAAGATGACCCATGCTCCAGGTTGAACATTACAAAAACGGAGGAAAGACAATGAAACGCATTGTAACCACACTGTGCGCCCTGGCCGTTATCATGGTCGGGAGCATCCCTGCCATGGCTGCGGAGGAGCCCACGCGCCAAGACGCCAGCTACTACCCCATCTCTGTGGATGAGTACACCTACGGGGAACTGGAGGAACCTCGGATCAACAAGGTCTACCAGCTCTCCCTTTCGGATGACCCCAGCCTCATCCCCACAGAGGACTTTGAGCGGGACGGCCTATGGTTCACTTTGCTGGACATGACCCGAAAAAATGAGGTGGGCGTGGATACCCAGCCCTACACCGAGACGGTCACCCGGCCCAGCAAGACCAACGATATGGCCCAGGTCCTCCAGGCGCTGGAGGCAGAGATGGAGGTCACCACGGCGGAGGGCTACGCCGGCACCCTGCATCTGGACCACACCAGCGTCCAGGTCAAGACGGACGGCTACGCCACCAAGACCAACAACCTCTCCGCCACCCGTAGCTACCCCAATCTCTCGGACGCAGATGTATCCCTCGTTCCCAAGAGCATCGAGGACAAGGGCAAGACCCTCACCCTGGCTGATGTCCAGTGGAGCGAGGCGCAGTATTCAGACGGCGCGGGTGGCACCGTGACCCGCTACACCGCCACCGCCAGCTACACTGGCACCAGCACCAGCCGATATGCCACCGGCTACACCGTGACGGCCAATTACACCGGCGAGGTGGCCAAGACCGGCTGTGACATGGTGACCTACACCGCCATCTTCGGCAGCACCGAGGCCCCGGAGGAGGTGCCGATGGCGGAGGGGGCTCCCGGAGCAGAGACCCCGTCCCAGGGCGTGGACCTGTCCGCGCTGAAACAGCCCCTGCTGGCAGGCGGCGTGATCCTCGCTCTGGCGGTGGGCGGGGTGGTCGCCTTTAAGAAGATCAAGGAGAGGAGATGACCGCTTGAAACTGTGCGCACTTCTGCTGGCTGCCATGCTCTGCACCCTCTGCGTAGGGCAGGCCAGCGCACTGGAATACACCATGAACGCCCCGGACGATTATTTGTTCGGCAGGCCCACCTCGGATGACACCATCTATGAGTGGGAAAACCCCAATGTGGATCGGAGCAAGAACACCGCCCTGATCCCGCCCACCTTCGGGAGCCCCACCAGCTATCTTCCGGGCTCTGGCACTCCCCTGACACCCAATCTCATTCCCGGTGCGCTGACAGGCGGAGGGCTGGTCACCCAAACAGGAGGCGTGACCTATCCAACTGTAGGGGGCAGTCCCGGTGGAAACAGTGGGGCCGGATCAGCTGCCATGGGTTGGACGGATGTGACCGGTGACCTCTACTACTCCGGCGGATATCTGGGAACGCTCAAAATCCCCGCCATCGACCTGTCCACAAAGGTATATCAAGGGACGGACAGCAGTACCCTCAGTAAAGGTGCCGGTCATTTCCCGGATACCAGCATCTGGGCTGGAAATGTGTGTATCGCAGGCCACAACCGTGGTGTCCGGGATGACTTCGGAGAGCTGCATACGCTGGAGCCGGGGAACTCCGTCACTTGGAAAACGAAGCTGGGGACCCGGACTTATAAGGTCATATCGGTAGAAAAAGTGCTGGAGACGGATACCAGCGGTACCGCAGCTACCAGCGATGACCGGCTGACCCTGTACACCTGTGTCCGGAACCAGAGAAATTACCGCTGGTGTGTTACCGCAGTGGCAGCATGAGCTCTGGGCTATCTTGAATTTTTCTGATCTTTTATGGTATGATAGGGCAACATTTTGCGGAGGTGGACACTATGGAACGGGTATTCAACAATCGCTTTGCGCAAATCATGGAGCTACTCCAGCAACAGGGCTTTTCCCTATCCATATCATCAAAATCTGGTTTTTGGGATGTTGAACGCAATGGACAGTACATTTGCCAGATCAGTGAGGAACGCCTTGTTTGGGATGATCGCGTGAACGCCAATGAAACGGTGCAGGAGGATTTTGGGAAAGTACTCCAAGTTCTGGAGAGCGTTTGAAGCGATTTAGAGGAAGGAACTACATCCCCCGTAGGATACATTTTACACCAAACTCGATCGACACCGGCTATTGGCTACAAGGTACTCAAGGATCGATCAACCATTAAAAATCCGCTGCAGATAGGACCATTACCGGAGGAGATATGGCTATCCCACTGGATGGAACTTTGGATCATCTGGTATACTTACAAACTTTGCGAATAACAATCGCCCCCTACCGGCGCCCCCCTGACGCATTATGCGTCAGGGGGGCGCTATTTTTCGTTTAAGGAGGAATTTGGCCGAAATGAAAAAACGTCTATTGTCGCTGTTCTTGGTCTTTGTCACACTCCTGGGCATCCTTCCCACCGCTGCCCTTGCAGCTAACACGGAGGAAGAAGCACTGGGCGAGGTGGATATCTATAACGGCGGCTATGAGCTGTCATACCTGACCATCAATGGCCGGATCAGGACTCAGGACTATACCTATTTCAACTATGTGGACGCTAAGGGGCAGAAAAAAGAGGTCCCAGCCTATTGCGTCAACCCCAATATCAAGGGCGTCCCGCAGACCGTGGGCGTGGGTGAGAGCATCAAGTATCTTGCCAATGAACGGTCCAGCGATCCCAAGGTGGTAGGCATCATCTCCAACGGCTACCCCCACCGCAGTTTGGGGGAATTGAAGCTGGATAACAAGTACCAAGCCTACTACGCTACCAAAATGGCTCTCTGGTGCTACCTGCTCCCCAACTGGAGCATCGCAAATTTGAAGGTAGCCCCTGGCTTAACTGGCTCTGAGTTGGACATCGGCAACCGCATCCTGGTGGCGGCCAAGGATATTTACAAGCGGGGCACCACCTACAATTATATGCTGGAACCCCGGATGACGGCCACCCCGGATAAATCTGCTGCCTACTCTGTCACTGTGGACGGCAAGCAGTACAAGCAGCAGGTATTCACCATCTGGAGCGAAACATGGGTGTATGACTACGATGTAGTCGTATCCTTTGCAGACCCCGGTTCGGTGCCCCGGGGGACCCGCATCGTGGATGAGAACGATCAGGATATTACCGCTGTCACCACCCAGCCCACTGGGGACGGCTACGGCGGGAAATTCAAGGTGCTGTACCCCGCAGACAGCATTGAGGGCGAGAGCGGCAGCGTCCAGCTCTCCCTGACGGCGGATGTTGCCCAGTATGCCGCCATGTACGCAGTCTGCCAGGAAAAGGACAAGTACGGCAATTTGCAGAATTATATCTGCGACCTGGACAATTCCCGGCACATGGAACTGGCAGCAGTGAGCAGCTACACGGGCGGCGGTGAGCCTGACCCGGAGGAAACAGCCCTGAAGATCGTGAAGCTGGAGGAGGGCACCAAGATCCCCTTAGAGGGTGCTGTGTTCTCCGTGTACGACCCGGAAGGCCGCAAGGTGGGTTCCTTCTCCACCGGCCCGGATGGGACGGTCATCATCCCTCTGACCCTGGAGGGCCACTATACCGTGACTGAGGAGATATCCCCGGCTTTTCATCTGCTCCCGGAGGAGCGCACCCAGCACGCCGATGTGGAGTACGACAAGGTTGCCACCCTGACCTTTTGGAACGCGCCCTACGGCTCTCTGCGGGTCCAGAAGTTGAGTGACACCGGAGACGCGCTCAACGGCGTCACCGTGCAGATCAAGCATATTGAAAGTGGCGAGATCCAGACCGCCAAGACCAAGATCGGCGGCATGGCCGTGTTCGACCACTTGAAGCCCGGCGGCTGGGAAGTCCGTGAGGTGGCTGGCATCTCCGGCTGGATCGCGGATACCGACACTGTCCAGACCGTCTCTGTGGTGGCAGGCAAGACCAGCGATGTGACCATCCTCAACAAGGAATTGCCCGGCCTGCGGATCATCAAGTATGAGCGCGGCACCAAGAGGGCAATGCCCAACGTCTCCTTTGAGATTTTCCGGGACGCTGAGAGCCTGGGTATCTTCCAGACCGATGAATTTGGGGAGATCCTGCTCACCGACTGCAAACCCGGCACTTACCGGGCAGAGGAACGAGACACAGGCGGGGATGGCCATGTGCTGGATACCACGCCCCAGGAGGTGGAGCTAAAGGCCGGAGACGGCATCAAAAAGCTGGTTTTCTTCAATGACCGTCTGCCCGGAATCCATCTCATTAAGGTAGACAGCTCGGACCTCTCCAAGCCCATCCCCAACGCCCGCTTCCGATTCGAGGCGGTGGACGGCAGCTTTGGTCCAGTGGAATACACCACTCTGGAGGACGGGACCATCGACCTCTCCAAACTCCCTGTGGGCGCGATGGTAGTAACGGAACTGGATTGTCCGGGCTATGTGATCGACGACGCCCAGCGCATCATCCATTTGGATGGGAATGAACAGGCCCAGTTCGTGTTCACCAACAGCAAGCTGCCCAATCTCCATCTGTATAAGGAGAGTTCGGACAGCAAGCCCCTGGGCGGCGTCACCTATCGCCTCGCCAAAATCGAGGACGGCTCCCGGTATCTGGACCGCACCACCGGGCCGGATGGCTCCATCGTCTGGGAGGGTCTGGAGCCGGGGGTGTACTCCCTAAAGGAAACCTCCACGGTGGCGGACCACCTGCTGGACCCCACCGAGTACCATGTGCAGCTGTTCCCCGGCAAGGACGCCACCATCTGCCTGCAAAACAATAAACGGCCCAACCTCACCATTTGGAAGCATGACGCAGACAACAGCGCACCGATCAAGGGCACTGTATTTCTGGTAAAAGGGGCAGATGGACATTCCGTTGCCGAAGTGACCACCGGGGCGGACGGCTCCGCCACCGTCCCCAATCTCCTGCCCGGCGTCTATGAGGTGATTGAAAAATCGGTGCCGTCCCCGTATCTTCTGGATGCGCCCAGCCAGCTTGTCACCCTCTATCCCAACCGAAACCGGGATGTGTATTTTGAAAACCATAAGTCGCCCACCATTGAGATCATCAAAGAGAACAGCATCACCCATGACCGCCTCCCCAATGTTCGTTTTCAGGTTTGGTACGCCAGCAACGATACGGAAACCGGCGAGCTCAACGACCTGGGCGTATTCACCACTAACGAGGATGGCCGCATCGAGCTGACCGGTCCGGCCAACGGCCTGCGGGACGGATGGTTTCGAGTAAAGGAGTTGGCCCCGCCCACTGGATTCTCCATCAAGGGCAGCGACACCCAGGAGGCGTTTATCCCCGCTGGCAAGGGCCATACCTTCCTCTTTGAAAATACCCCTCTTTCGGCCCTCTGTGTGTGGAAGTATGACAGTAAGACCGGGGCAGCCATTGAGGGCGCTGTGTTCCAGGTGCGCTATCTCTCTGGTAATACCAGCGGCACCGGCGGCACCGTCATCGGGACCTACCGCACTTCGGTCAACGGGTCCTTTACCGTTACGAATTGCAAAGCAGGCACTTATATCATTGAGGAGCTCTCCAGCGACGGCTCCCATGTCATCGACACACCGCCCCAGACCGTCTACCTCTCTGGGCAGGAGCAGGAAGTCGTGCAGGTCCACTTTGGCAACAGCCCCAAGGGGGCCGTCCTGGTCAAGAAGGTGTCGGACGATGAGAAGAAGCTCCCGCTTTCTGGGGTGGAGTTCTTCGTGACCACCTCAGACGGAGCCGTGGTAGGCGACAATAACGGTAAATTTGTGACGGACAGCGCAGGTTCCTTCCTGGTGGAAAATGTCGCCCCCGGCACCTCACTGGTGGTGAAGGAAACCAGGGCCAAACCCGGATACCTGTTGGATGATGTCCCCCAGACCGTCCAGGTCAAGGCGGGCCAGACCGTCACTCTGGAATTTCGGAATAAGCCCCTGGGCAATCTGGTAATCGAAAAGTGGGGCCGGAACGGGACCAAGACCGTCCCCCTGGAGGGCGTCAAGTTTGAGATCAAATACGCGGATGGCCGCTATGTGGATGACGGGGGCGGCACTCTGTCCAGCAAGGGTATCTACTATTCTGACTCCACAGGCAAAATCACCCTGTCCGGAATCACTGGCACTGTCATTGCAACGGAACTGGAGAGCGTGTCTGGATATACCATCGACCCGGACAGCCAGAGCCAGACCGTCACCATCAACCCCAATGATACGCAGACGCTGCGGTTTTACAACAATGCCGTGGGCGGCGTGGAACTCATCAAGGTCAGTTCTGCCGACAAAACCAAGCGTATCCCCAACACCACCTTCGAGATCCGGCGGGTCAGCGATGACGCTCTGGTGGACACCGTGACTACCGGGAAAACCGGCAGCGTCTTTGTGACCCTGGAGGATGACAGCTATTATGCGGTGGAAACGGAAAGTGCCGAGGGCTTCAAACTGGACAACACGCCCCACTACTTCACTGTAAAAAATGGGAGCTGCCCTCCGCTCACCGTGACCAACGCGCCCCTCTCCGGCATCCTGCTCCATAAAATTTCCACCGCCGACGGCAAAGGCATCCCCGGCGTGTCCTTCATCCTCTACGACAGCGGCCATAACCCCATCGACCAGCAGACCACCGATGACCGGGGCTATGCCTGGTTTGAGGATCTGACTGTTTCGGGCCGCTATTACCTGCGTGAACTGGAAAATGAGGGCTATATCCCGGACACCCAACTCCGCACGGTCTATGTCAAGGCAGGCGAGGTAACGGAGGTCGAATGGGAGAATACCCCCATCACGGGCCAAATCCAAATCGTCAAGAAGTCCGCCGACTACAACCCCACCACCGGCCTGCCCGCCGGGACGCTGCTGGAGGGAGCTGTGTTTGAAATTTACGATAAGGCGGGCAATCTGGTAGACACCATTCGGAGCGATGGCCGGGGGCTTGCGGTTTCCAAGCAGCTCCCCTTGTCGCGTTATACCATTCGGGAAGTCAAGGCTCCATCCAACTACGGCGTGAATGAGCAGGAACTGACCGCCTACCTGGAGCATGAGGGCCAGATCGTGCGCTTTGAGGTGACCAACAAGAGCCTGACCACTGGTGTGTCCATCACCAAGACAGGCCCCAAGGAAGCAATGAGCGGCCAGCCGGTCCGCTACACCTTCTCCGGCATTTCTAATACCTCAAACGTCCGTCTGGACAGTTTCTATTTCCGGGACACCCTGCCCGCTCAGGTAAGATTGAGCACGGTGGTGACCGGGACCTGGAACTTCCCCGGTACCTATAAGATCGCCTACCGGGTGAATGGCGGAGAGCACCGCACTTTGGCAGACAATCTCTCTACCAGCAAAAGCTATACGCTGGACGCCTCTGCGGCTGCTCTTGGTCTTGCCGGCAATGAACGTGTGACCGAGATCATGTTTGTGTTCGGTCAGGCTCCCGCAGGTTTTGCCCAGGTGGAGAAGCCCTATCTGAACTGTATCACAGTTTCCAATTTGAATGCAGGTTCCAGCTTCGTCAACATCGCGGATGTAGGCGGTGTGTACAACGGGACCTGGGTCCAGGCCATCAGCCGGTGGGTGACGAAGGTGTATGGAAAACCCATTCCTCTGCCCCGTACCGGCTATTGATCTATACATCGTGGACCTGCTCTCTGGGGCAGGTCCACGATATTTTTGCAACATTCATCAACGATATTTATCACCAACATGAAAAGGAGAAATGAACTATGCTGAAGATCACTGCCATCGGAAACCTGACCAACGACGTGGAGCTGAAGGTGAGCGAGACTACTGGAAAGCCCTACGCCATCCTGCGCATTGCTTCGGATCGCCGCTACCGAGATCGGGACGGCAACCGGCTCACCGACTTTATCTCCATCAAGGTACGTGGCCCTCTGGCCGAGCGCTGTGCGGAGTTTGCCTGGAAGGGCTGCAAGCTGGCTGCTGCAGGCGACTTCGAGACTATCTCCTTTGCGGATGATCCTGACCGCCAGCCCGGTTTCCTGATCAAAGCCACGGAGGTGGAGTTCCTCTCTCCCCGGAAGGTGGAGGAAGGTGTTCAGGCCGAAGCGGAGGCCGCCTGATGCGCAACACCGGCATCCGATACAGCAGCAAGGAGCGTATGCCCACTGTGCTGTCGGAGATGGCCGAGCTGCTCCCCCCTTTGAGCGGGGAGCAGCTGGCTGTGCTGGAAGCAGACCTCTTGGCAAATGGCTGTTATGCCCCAGTCATCGTCAATGAGGATATGGTCATCGTAGATGGTCACAACCGCCAGAAGCTATGCCAGCAGCATGGCATTCCCTATGAGATGGCCGTGTTTTCCTTCGTGGATCTGCTGGAGGCCAAGCAGTGGGCACTGGATACCCAAAAGGGTCGCCGCAACCTGGACAAGTGGGAATTGGGCAAAATTGCCCTGAAGCTGAAACCGGACATTGAAGCCAGGGCCAGGAGGAATATGTCCGCAGGGGGCGGAGATCAGAAAAGCGAGGATGCAAAATCGGGTTTGGCAACATTGCCGAACCCGATTTCTCCCATTGATACCCGCAAAGAGCTGGCGGATACTGTCGGCCTGGGCGAACGCACGATGGGCAAGGTGATGCAGATTGGGGAACACGCTCCTCCCGCCGTGAAGGAAGCCCTGGACAGCGGGGACCTGTCCATCAACCAGGGCTACAACATCACCCGTCAGGTGCGGGATCTGCCGGAGGAGCGGCGGGAGGAAGCCGCAGCCCTGGCGGTGGAACTGGAAAAGGCAAAAAAGGAGATCCGCCAGGGGGATGAGGACTCAGCCCGCAGGCACAAGATCGCGGGGCTGTTTTGCAAGGCGTTTGAAAAAGCGGTCCTGCTGACACCCACAGAGGAAAACGTGCGGATCTGGGCGGAGTGTACACGCATGAACCAGGATGAGATCAGGGACAGCGCGCAGGAGGCCTGTGAACTGGCGGAGGTGTTTACCGCCATCGCCAATATCCTGGGGACTATGCTGAAGGATCAAGGAGGGAACGAGAGCATTGCGTAAACAGAAGCCAATTCATGGGGCAGGGCCTCCTGGCAAGCCGCTCCTGCCCTTGGAGGCGGAAGTGGAGATCCTGGAAAAGCTGGGGGCTGATCTGCGGATCGGCTCTGGGGAGATCGCTGCCATTTTGAAAAAGCACGGTGTGGAGGCAGACGTGGAGCGACTCCAGGACAGCTACCGGAAACGGCTGGGGCAGCGGCTCATGGCCAGTATCCGGGATGAGGAGGGGCGCCGCGAGGTGTTGGCCCGCGGCAGTGAGTACATCGTGGTGGAGTGCTGCAGCGACCAGCAGGCCCTCAAGGCTATCCGCCACCGTATCCATAGCCAGATGAATGGCCTGGATGATTCCGCCGGCAAGGTGCGCCGCCGTATCCGTGTGCTGGATCGTCTGGTGGGAAATCTTATGCTGGGTAGGAGGAAGGAATCGTGAGTGTATTGGATACCGCAGATACCATTCGGGCGCGTTATGAGGGGGCCGCCCCCCAGCTGGACCCGGAGGGCTTCCGCCTGTTCCGTGCGGCTGGGGAGATCACCGGCATCCGAAACTTATGGGAGGAGTTTCCCTACGAGGACGCCTGTGGCCGGTTTGAAGAGGCCAATGGCCATGAGCTCCTGCGTTACCTCACCGCCGCCCATTTCGGGGCCGTCTCCTGGGAGGTCGTGCCTGGGACCACCTATGAGCGGGCCATTCTGCGGGAGGTGGATACCTCCACCGAAGAATACCAGGCGTTTGCACGGCAGCTCTATGCCAAAGCGCTGGAGCGTATGGGTTTGGAAAAACCAACACTCAAAAAAGAAGAAGGAAAGAAAATGAGCAGAGGAGGCGATGCTCGATAGCAAAGATCAACAAAGGCGCATGGCACACCAATGGCGTAAAGGTCCGACCGGCCCGCGCGACGGCCCAGAAAAGAAAAAGTGAGGAAGAATCGAGGTAACACCAGATGAGCGAACCCATTATGATCGGCGTGGACCATGGCTATGCGGCCATGAAAACTACACACTGTACGTTTCCCACTGGATTGGTGGAATATGAGCACGAACCCTACACCCGAAAAGGTGTGTTGGAGTACGGCGGAAAGTTTTATGTTGTGGGCAGCGGCCGCCAGCCGCTCCAAAAAGACAAAACCCAGACAGAGGACTATTACCTTCTGACCCTTGCGGCCATCGCCATGGAGATGGGCTTTCGGGGAACAAACGGTATGGCAGATATCCATTTGGCAGCAGGCTTGCCCCTGACCAGTTTTGGGCGGGATAAGAAAGCATTCCGTGACTATCTGCTCCGGGCTGGTGGGCCGGTGACCTTTCGGTATGAGGGCGAAAGTTATACCATCACCGTTTCGGATGTGTCTCTGTTCCCCCAGGGCTATGCGGCTGTTCTGACCCAACCGGAACTGCTGGACGAACCCTCTGTCATCGTGGCGGATATCGGGGGCTGGACGGTGGATCTGATGCGCCTGGACAGACGAATCCCCAACGCCGCCACCTGCCGCAGCCTGGAGTTGGGCATGATCCGCTGTGTGGATGAGATCGGAGAGCAGGTGCGGCGGCTGTTTGGCCTTTCCCTGACCGCACCTCAGATCGAGAGCGTCCTGCGTGGTGACTCGGCCAGCATGGATGAGCGAGTCCGCGCTGTCATCCATGCCCAAGCGGATAAGTATGTACGGGGACTGCTTTCCGCCATCACGGAGAGCGGTCTGGATGTGCGGGCCATGCCCACAGTATTCCTGGGCGGCGGCGCAGCCCTGATGAAACGGCACGGTGGGGCCGTTGAGGGCCTTTTCCGGCCTTTTATCCTGGATGATGTATGTCTGAACGCCAAGGGATATGAACGCCTTGTGGCCCAGATGTCGCGGGGAGAACGGAGAGAACGGGATGGCTGAGAAACGGCGGCTGAACCTCTCCTTCTCGTTGTCCTCCCCTTACCAACGGGAGGCGTGGCGTATCCTGCGGGCCATCCCTGCGGGACAACGCACTGACGCGGTATGCCGGATGGTTTGCAAAGCACAGGAGCAGGACGCCCTTCTCTCTGCCATGCGGGGCCTGATCCGGGAGGAACTGCGGGATATCCAGTGTAAAAGCGAACAAACGAAGCAGGCCGGGGACGTGGATGACAGCGTCCTCGGTTTTCTGCGTGCGCTTCAGGAGGGAGATGATATGACCTGATCCGTTATTTTGATATGTTTGCCGGGGTGGGCGGTTTTCGGGCTGGACTGACCCGTGTGGGCGGGTTCCAGTGCGTTGGCCACTGCGAGATCGACAAGTATGCTGAAGCCAGCTACCGTGCCATCCACGACATCCGAGAGGAGGAACGATATTATCCAGATGCAAGAGCCATTGACCCAGACGACCTGCCCCAATTCGACCTGCTGTGCGGGGGATTCCCCTGCCAGGCATTTTCTAATGCTGGCCGAAGGAAAGGATTTGCCGACGCCAGAGGCACTCTGTTCTTTGAAATTGCCCGACTGGCTGAAGCCAAACGGCCACGGTATCTGCTGCTTGAAAATGTTCCCGGCCTTTTATCGCATGACCATGGGAAGACCTTTGCGGCCATCCTCTCCGCATTGGATGACTTGGGGTATCATGTCGAATGGACTGTGCTTAACTCAAAACATTTTGGAGTTCCCCAATCAAGGAAACGGGTGTTCCTTATCTGCTATCTTGATCCCCGATGCGCCGGAAAAATACTTCCTGTCTTCGGAGATGGTGGAAAAGCTCTTATACAAGTCCTTGGAGGGTCGCAGGGACACCGGGTCTACGACCCGGAAGGAGTAGCCTGTACCCAGACGGCTGGTGGGGGCGGACTCGGTGTGAAAACCGGGCTGTACCTGATCCCGCCGGCGGCCCCCTTCGTGGATCTGAGCGCGGGCGCGCCGCACCGGACAGACAAGGCCCGCTGTCTCACCGCCCGCTATGGGCAGACAACACTCTCTACCCATCCAAGGGAACGGTCTGGAGTACTGTACATCAAGGAGGCCACTAAAAAAGGCTGGAAAGCAGCTTACCCAGGAGACACAGTTGATCTGGGCTATGCTGGGAGCAACACCCGGCGCGGGCGTGTGGGCCACGACATTGCCCACACACTGGAGACCAGCAGCATCCAGGGCATCGTGGAGCGCGGCGGGCGCATCCGCCGCCTGATGCCCCGTGAATGTTTTCGCCTCCAGGGGTTCGAGGATGAGCAGATCGACAAGATCCTGGCTATCACCTCAGATGCCCAGGCTTATAAACAGGCGGGCAACGGCGTGACAGTCAACGTAGTGGAAGCCATTGGCAGGCGTATCAGGGCGGTGGATGAGCAGCTTAGGAAGGAGGATGCTGCAGCATGAGCGAGATCGGCATCAAGGACCAGTGCTTCGGTGTGGAAGTGGAGATGACAGGCATCACCCGTGAGCAGGCCGCTCATGCTCTTGCAGACTATTTTGGGACAAGCCCACAATATCTTGGAACTGGCTACGACACTTGGGGAGCTACAGACCCGGAGGGGAAGATATGGAAGCTGATGAGCGACGCCAGTATCCGGGCGGAACGAAAAACACGGACAGGATATACCTCAAATGCCGGAACCAGTTACCGTGTAGAAATGGTCACACCGAAGCTCACCTATGCAGAACTTCCAAAATTCCAGGAGTGTATCCGTAGGGTGAGGGCTGCAGGGGCCAAAGTCAACAGCTCCTGCGGCATCCATGTCCATGTGGATGCCGCCAACCATAACCGCCAGAGTTTGAAGAATCTTATCGGCATCATGTATTCCAAAGAGGACATTCTGTTCAAGGCATTACAGGTAAACGAGTCCCGTGCTTCCCGATGGTGCCAGAAGGTGCGGGAACCCATGCTTCTGCAGGCCAGGACATTGTCCTCAGAAGAAACAAAAGATCTGACCCAGCTGGAGAGCATCTGGTATGAAGGAGACATTGGCAACGATGAACATTACAACTGGACCCGCTATTACGCCCTGAACCTCCACTCTGTCTTTTACCGCGGTACCGTGGAGTGGCGCTGCTTCAACTCTACGCTCCACGCAGGCCGGGCCGCAGCTTATGTCAATCTGTGTCTGGCGATTTCAGCCCAGGCCATTGCTCAGCGCAGCACTGTCATGCGCAAGACCCACAGCGACAACGAACTGTTCACGTTCCGGGTGTGGCTGGTGCGCCTGGGGCTCAACGGAGACGAGTTCAAACACACCAGAGATCATCTTCTGGCAAATCTGGAGGGTGACCGTGCCTGGAGATATGACAAGGACAGTTATGAGGTCAATCGGAAAAAGAAGAAACAACGAGAAGCGGAGAGGTGACGCTGATGAAGATACGGATAGAAGAAACCATATATGAGGGGACCGGAGCAGAGATCCTGGATCAGCTGCGGCTGGCTTCCTTTGACCCTTTGGAGTTCCCGGATGCGGAGAGTTACCTCTGGCAGCTCCAGAACAATTTTATCCGCATGACGGATCAGGAGTGCCATCTGCCGGAGGCCGGACTGGAAAAGCAGGCACAGGTCATGTTCGCTGCTCTGGCCAAGGTCGGCGCACTGGAGGTGTTGGAGGATGGCTGATAAGCTGTATTTTGCCTATGGGAGCAACATCAACCTGGAGCAGATGGACTACCGCTGTCCAGATGCCACGGTGGTGGGGCCGGTGGTACTGGAGAACTACGAGCTGCTGTTTCGCAGAGGTGGTTTTGCCACTATCGAGCCAAAGAAGGGAGAACGAGTCCATGGCCTGCTGTGGAGCATCACGCCGGAGTGTGAGCGATCCCTGGACCTTTATGAGGGGTATCCCCGCTTTTATGATAAGCAGACCGTGACAGTACGCGACGGTCTGGGCCGGGAATTGCCTGTGATGGCCTACATTATGGATGAGCGGTTCCGGGAACCGATGCTGCCTACGGAACCCTATTACAACGGCATTCTGGAGGGCTACAGGCAGAACGGCCTGCCGGAGGCATCTTTGAAAAAAGCATGGGAGCACGCCGTCCAGGAGGTACATCAGGAGACAGAGCGGATCAACGCCAACTTTACGAACTGCACCAGACCGTCCAAGCGGCGGGGCGGCTATGACCGCTGACACTATGATGCGGGAGGAGGAGCGGTATGTCCAGTAAAAAAATCTCGCTGACTGGCGAGGTGCATATCAGTACCGGAAGCATCTACACCACCGTGGACGCACTGGAAGCAATGAAAGTCATCGGTTTGGCCTACGGTCTCTACAGTCACGCCGAAGAAGTTCGGGGTCAGCGTGTCATGTTGGACGAGGGCGGTGGACACCCTGTCCTCGTTGTGCAGGAGGACATAAGCCACCACGGGAGTCCCCTGTGGGAAACGATTTGTACCCTGACCGATGATCCCCGGCAGATTCCGCGGTATCTGGCCTTCCGGGACGCGCTGAAGATGCTGAGGGAGATGGATCGAGAGCAGGAACGCTCGCCTGTTCCCCAGGTGCCGGTGCGGCAGATCAAAAAAGATGGGAAAAAGCACCATGAGCGGTGAAAAATATTCGTTTTTTGACGTGCCGGAAGATGACATCTCGCCCCTGTTCACAAACAAGCTGCAGGAGCAGGCACACGTGGGGTGCCTGCGGGGGAGATTTCAGGATGGCGGGATCGCGGTGGATTGGTTTGGAGGGAATGAGACCCTGTGTACGCCGGAGTTTGACGCGGAGCTGAAGGACCTGTTGAAAAACCTGTGCCAGGACGGGCCGTTGGATGACTCGCAGGCTATGAGGCGTTTTTGCCTGGAACGCCCCCAAGCAAAAATGTCAGGGCGAGATACCTTTTTTGCTTTTCGTATCGACACCAGCCGGTATCGCTATTATTTACGTCTATTCCTGCAAAAACAGAAGTTTTTTATCTTCTGCTATCAGCCCGATCAATTTAAGCAGGATCGTCCCACGCCGGACTATCATTACCAATACCGTAAAAAACCGAGAGCAAAACAAAAGTCAGGAGGCGAACGCGCGTGAAGGTTTTGGTGGTAGAGCCGATGAAGGAGTGCTACACCAAAGAGATCAACGGCCTGGAGGAGATGCAGGCACTTGTAGGCGGGTATATCCAGGCCATCTACCCCTTCCCGGATAAAGCAGCTGTGGTCTGTAACGAGGAAGGAAAGAACCTGGGCCTGCCTTTCAATCGCCCACTGTTCGATGAAAATGATTTGCCCTACGATATCATCTGCGGCACATTTTTTGTGGTGGGTTTAGGTGTAGAGGACTTTGTTTCTCTGACAGAGGAGCAGATCCGTCGGTACAAGGAACATTATGATAGGGTCATGGTCCTCACAGCAGCCAAAGAAACGACACCCCAGCACAAGCCCCCCCATCCACACAAATACAGACGTGGTGTGGAACGGTGAACACGGAGGAGCCTATGACCAATTACGACCTAACCAGCATAGGCGCTGTTTCTGCCTCCGCAAAGCTGGCACATATTCGCGCCAATCAGGAGCCGGATTAGAGCAGCTATAACGCCGCATGGCTCCATGGCTACGCAGACGCCCTGACCAATGTGGCAGATGCCCTGGAACACCAGCAGGAACTTATGGACTCTATCATTGGCTGCATGGGCGAGCAGTATGACAGCGCAGAATTATACGACATTCTCCACAATGCCCTGGCAATGTCCGACGAGGATATCCTGTCTTTGGGTTTTGACCTGCCCCAGTGCCATGAGTATGACACGGAGATATCCACAAAAAGACCAAAAGGAAGGAAATTTGCACTCTATGAGAGATAAATACATCCTGACCGCTGAGTCGGTCACCGAAGGGCATCCGGACAAGCTGTGTGACACCATCGCAGATGCTGTTCTGGATGCCTGCCTGCTCCATGACCCCGGCGCCCATGTGGCCTGCGAAGTCATGGCCACAACTGGCAAGCTCATCGTGGCAGGTGAGATCACCGCCACGGAGCTGCCGGATATCCCCGCCATCGCCTGCAGCACAGCCTGTAAAGCGGGATACCCCAGTCTGGACTATGAGGTGGAAGTCATCACCCGTGACCAGAGTCCCGATATCGCCGGGGCTGTTTCCCAGGAGGACAAGCTTGGCGCAGGCGATCAGGGCATCATGTACGGTCATGCCTGTTCGGAGACGGAGGAACTGCTCCCGCTGCCCGTTGTCCTGGCCAATCGGCTGACCTGTCTGCTGAGCCACGTCCGCAGGACCGGACGCATCCAGGGGTTGGGGCCGGACGGCAAAGCACAGGTATCTGTGGAGTATGTGTTCGGCCAGCCCAGCCGGATCACCAGCGTGGTGGTCTCCTGCCAGCATGATCCTGACAAGGATATGGAGATGCTGCGCCGGGAGATCCATACGGAGGTCATCCAGCCTGCCCTGCGGGAACTGCCCCCAGATGAAGGAACAGAGATCCTCATCAACCCCTCCGGGCGCTTTGTGCTGGGCGGCTTTGAGGCGGATACTGGGCTGACGGGGCGCAAGCTCATGGTGGACACCTATGGTGGTCTTGCGCCTCATGGCGGAGGGGCACTGTCTGGGAAGGACGGGAGCAAGGTGGACCGCAGCGGGACCTATATGGCCAGATACATCGCAAAGAACATCGTAGCGGCGGGTCTGGCAGAGAAGTGTACAGTCAGCTTGGCCTATGCCATCGGCAAAGCTGATCCAGTCGCAGTGGACATCGATACTCACGGCAGTGGTGAGTACGGGGACGATGTGCTGGCTCAGGCGGTGCGGCAGGTGTTTGAATTGACGCCCGCCGGGATGATCCGCACACTGGGGCTGGACAAGCCCATTTTCGCCCAGTTTTGTAATTATGGGCACTTCACCCATCAGGATGCACCTTGGGAGCAGTGTGACTGTGCGGACCTGCTGTGGAACGTGTGCAGAGTCAAGGAAGCAGGTGTCTCCAGCCGGTGAGATATGTTGCTTCCTGCTCCTTTGGCAAGGACAGTCTTGCCACTATCTTACTGGCCAGGAAGCATGGAGAACCGCTGGATGAGGCGGTCTACTGCGAAGTCATGTTCGACAAGACGATTTCAGGCGAAGTCCCGGAGCACCGGGATTTTATATACACCAAAGGTATCCCCGCCCTGGAGAAGATGGGCATTAAGGTCACCATCCTTCGCTCAGAAAAAACCTATGTGGATCTGTTCACTGGGCGTGTGACCCGTGGACCCAAAAAGGGGATGGTACGCTCCTTCCCGGTGTGTGGGAAGTGCTATGTCCAGCGGGACTGCAAGCTGCGGCCCATTGAGCGATACCGAAAAACACTTCCCCCGGATACCGTTCAATACATTGGTATCGCTAAAGATGAGCAAGCGCGGCTGCTGCGGCTGGGCGGAGACCAAAAGATCTCCTTGCTGGAGAAATATGATTTCACCGAACAGGACGCCAAGGAGCTCTGCCAAACGGCAGGGCTCCTTTCGCCTGTCTATGAATTCACAGACAGGGGCGGCTGCTGGTTCTGCCCCAATGCCAAGCAGAAAGAACTGCGGCACCTCTACGACCATCACCCGGATATGTGGAATAGGATGCTGGAATTGCAGGCTATACCGGGGAAAGTATCCGAAAAATTTGACCGCAAGCGGCGCTTTTCCGATATTGACGCACTGTTCCGTCAGGAGGACGCCTGCAATGAAGCAGCCGGAAAGGCAGCATAGCAGAAAAAAGGAGTGAGAGAAACGAGCAACCAGAAGTATGAGATCACGGACATTGCCCATGAAAAATACCCCTTCCTCCACCGTATCCGCGCTCTGCGGGACATTAGGCCGGACATCAAAGCTGGGGATCTGGGCGGCTTTGTAGAGAGCGAGAGCAACCTCTCCACTGAACTGGAGGACAATGCATGGATCTATGACGACGCCGTTGTCTGCAATAACGGCTACGCGGATCGGGGCGCTGTTCTTCGAAATGAGGCGATCGTGTGCGGCGACGGCTATATTTCCCATGGGGCTGTCGTGAGTGGACACAGCCGGGTCGAGGACAGCGCCTATGTGCGCGGCGCTGTCCTCAACGGCCACGCCCGGGCTTCCGGATGCGCTGTCGTGCGCTGTTCCCGGGAGAGCGGTCACCCCCCGATCCTCTCAGGCCACTGTGCAGTTTACGGGAACGTGTCTGGTGATGTGCGGCTGACCGGGAGCACAGTGATCATCAGCGGTGAGGAGATCTATAACGACACTCTGGACACCCTGGTCATCAGCGGCCAGAATCGTTCTGTTATCCGCCATCCCGCCAGGGATGAACTGGCGCCCCAGATACCGGAGCCGCAGCAGGAAAAGAAACAGCGAAAAGAGGTGGAGCGGTGAGCAACTTCTTTGAACAGGAGCTGTGGTATCTGTTCGGCGATGAGCAGGTCATCGACACTCCTTACTGTTCCGGACAGAGCTGTTACGGGACACTGGACAGGGATCTGCGGGTACGGATACAGTTTATCTCCACCCACATTTCCGGCCAGTACGATGCCCTGAAGCTGACTGTTTTGAACCGGATCAATGGACCGGTGGACATCCAGGTACTGAAACTGGGGGATATTCTGGGCAAGAAGCCCATCCCCGGCAACCCCAATTTCCGGGAAGGTGTGGCTCCCCACATCTGGGATAGCTATGGGAAATTCGAGTGGTACGCATATCGCCCCACAGAGGCCGACTATGAGACAGTCCGGCAGGCTGTGGGCCGTTATCTGGATGTGTTTCGGGACCGGACTCTGGAGCGGACCAGAAATGGCCCAAAACTGGTGTACATCTGTGCACCGCTCCGGGGTGACGTGGAAAAGAACATCAAGTTCGCCCGCCAAAAGGCCCAGGAGGTGTTCCAGGCGGGCGACATCCCTGTCTGCCCCCACCTGATGTTCCCGCCTATCGCTGACCCGGAGAATCCACAGCAGGATCAGGCAACGCGGGAGATGGGCCTGCGGCTGGTGGAGCCCTGCCAGCAGGTCAATGTGTATGGCCCTGTACGAACACCGGGGATGCAGGCGGAGATCCATCATGCAAAGGAACTTGGTATCCCAGTGAAGGAGGAACAGCCGGAGATGAAGAAAACAAAGAGCCGCTCCAAACGTGGACAGGCCAGATAGGAGGTAACGATGGCAGAGATCAAGACAGTCACTGCCGATGACCTGCGGCAGATGGAGGATCAGGAGGGTCTTGTCCTCCAGGGCTGCGGCGGCGACCTTCAGGAGTGGGTAGACGGCATCAATGATCTGTTCACCGAGGCAGGTATCCTGCAATCGGGAAGCCGATTTGGAAGGGTATCAGTATTTCAGCAGGATGGCCTGACAAACCTGCTGTTTCCCTTTGAGGGTGTTCAGTTGGATGTGGGAAAGCTGGCTATATGGCGGCTCCAGACCCATGCACAGTTCGGCGGCACATGGCTCAGCGACTATGTCCCCAACCGGCTGGGCGGATTTGTCCAGGAACAGAGACCCACAAAGCCCAAAATGGCGCTGGTGGGCCGCGACGGGAATATCTTTTCTATTATGGGTACCGCCTCCCAGCTGCTTCAAATGGCAGGAATGCATGACCAGAATAGGGAGATGATCGACCGCGTTACCTCCTGTAGTGACTATAACAAGGCCCTGCATATCATCAGCGAGTATGTGGAGACGGAGCTGACACCGCCTCCCATCCACCAGAGATCCAATAAAAAGAAAGCGAGGGATGCCCATGAGCGATAACATGAGCGACAAGTGGAAGATCATCCAGGGAGACGCCCTGAAGGTGCTGGAGGGCTTTGCCCCCGGCACCTTCGATGCCGTCATCACCGACCCGCCCTACGCCTCCGGGGGACGCACTCAGGCGGAGAAAAACAAGTCCACTACATCCAAGTATTCCAGCATGGGAGAGAATGCGCCCCCTCCTTTCGAGGGGGATGCCAAGGACCAACGTTCCTGGACCCGCTGGGCGGCAGAGTGGCTGTATGAGGCTCGGAAGCTGTGTAAGCCCGGAGCGCCGGTGTGTATGTTCATCGACTGGAGGCAGCTCCCCGCTGCCACCGACGCCCTCCAGTGGGCGGGATGGATCTGGCGGGGTACCGCTGTTTGGGATAAGGGCAACAGCCGCCCCCAGAAGGGTCGCTTCCGCCAGCAGGCGGAGTACATCGTCTGGGGCTCCAACGGGGATATGCCCCTGAGCCGCCCGGTGCCCTGTCTGCCCGGTGTGTTCAAGTACGGCAATCCCCAAAATCGCATCCATCTGACCGAGAAGCCCCTTCAGCTCATGCGGGATGTGGTGAAGATCGTGGAGCCGGGTGGCCACATCCTGGACCCCTTTGCCGGTAGCGGCACCACGGTATTGGCTGCTGTGCTGGAGGGCTACACTGCCACTGGCATTGAAGTTACTGACGAGTACGCCCACCGGGCCAGGGAGCGGATCGCAAAGGAAGTGGGTGTCTACGAGGACTTGAGTGGAGTGGCATCTTAATGGAAAAGCAAACTTCGGCCAAATTTTTCCGAAAACCAACTCATGTGTTAGGTTTGATGGATAGTACCGCTATCATCCGCCCTACACCCTTTCGAATCATCAGAGAGATCATCCTCACAGATGCCCAATACCACCGTTTCCAGTCTGATCTGCTGGCAGAGCGGCCATACATCGCGGCCAGGACCAAGCTTACCGGCTATGACCGGGAAACTGGAGGATTCTGCTGTCTGCTAGTCACCAGCCGCAATCGGAAGGATGGTATCCTTGTGGATGGTGAGGGTTATCACTATGCCAGATACGCGGCTTATGTCCCAAACAAGCAGGCACTGGATCTGCGCGGTGTGGTCCGGGATAATTTGGACTTAAAATCAAAAGAACGATGATTTCAAGAGTGGGTACAGCAAGGCATTTTGTGTATATGCCCTGCTGTTTATTTTTCATGGACGGCCAGGGGCAGGGTGTCATGTATTGACACCCTGCTTCAGTTTTTTGCGCAGTTTCATCAAATAAGGGTGTCAATACATGACACCCAAAGGAAGGAGGATACATGGGGACCAAGGAGAACCATCTGCAGCAGGAACAGTGTGGGAGTTTTTCTTTTGAGATGCGGCCCCACTAGGGCCGGGGCCTATGCCGCCCGCAGGCGGCGACGGCGCAAGCATAGCGCAAATGTACATTTTGCGCGCTTGCAGGGGATAAACCCCTGCCCCCCATGCCGCCTGCGGGCGGATATTCGGAGTACAGAAGGAGAAAACAAGATTGACACCCCCTATTTAATAGGGTATAATTTGAATCGAAGGAGGAAAAAATGTGACAAGACTTTTTGTGGAGCTACCCTCCTTCCGAAATGACTGGAGGGCGCTCGGACTGGCGGATGGTGACTTACGTCGTCTACAGGAGGAACTGTTGACTGACCCGCAGGCCGGACGTGTCATGCAGGGGACTGGCGGCATCCGAAAGATCCGCTTTGCTTATGAGGGCCGCGGCAAAAGCGGCAGCATCCGGGTCATTTATATCGACTTCCCTGCTTATGGGAAATTGTATCTGTTGACTGCATATGCTAAGAATGAGGCGGAGAACCTGACCAAAGCAGAACGTAATGAATTGAAAAAATTAGTGGAGATCCTGGAACAGGAACTGCGTATGAAGGAATAGGAGGTGCTGGTATGGGAATGTTCGATAAGATCAAGACTGGTCTGGAAGAGGCTGTGGCCTATGAGCGGGGGGCGCTACGAGCAAAGACGACCAAGCTGTCTGTCCTGCCTGTGGACCATTACGAAGCTGATGAGATCCGGGAGATTCGGAAAAGCACAGGATTTACTCAGGCTGTTTTTGCACAGTATATGGGTGTCAGTGTAAAAACGGTAGAGGCATGGGAAGCTGGAAGAAACCACCCGGAAGGGACTGCCTGCCGCCTCCTGGCCCTGACTCAAAAAGACCCTGCCTTCCCCATCAAAACGGGGATCGTAGCTCGGTGATAGGATAAGAAGATCGTAAAAGCCGCTGCTGGTGCAGCGGCTTTTTGCATACCAAAGGAAAGGAGCGTGAAGTCATTTCGGAACAGAGACACCATTTCCACATGGAATTGACACCGCAGCAATATGAACTGCTATGTCAGCAGTCCAAACAGTGTGGCCTGAGCAAGCGGGTCTTTCTGGTGCGGCTCATCGAGGGCAAGCCAGTCAAGGCCCGCCCATCCCAGGAGATCAAAACTCTGCGCACGGAGATCCACCACATTGGAAATAACATCAACCAGATCGCCCGCAGCGTCAATGCTGGCATCGCCAGGGCGGAGGATGCCAAGCGGGGGCTGTACCTACTGGACCAGGTATATGAACTTCTCTATGAGGTGGCGAAAAAGTAATGGCCATCACCAAGATCCTGGCGCGGAAGGGGCGGCTGGATGTGGGCATCCGCTATGTTCTCAATGGGGACAAGACCCAGGAGCAGATCCTCACCGCCCACCAGGGCTGTGACCCTGGCTGGGAGCTGCGGCAGATGCTGGAGACTAAGTCACAGTATGGAAAGGAGGATGGTGTCCAGTATTACCACATGATCCAATCCTTCCGGCCTGGGGAGGTGTCCCCGGAATTGGCCCTGGAGATCGCCCGGACACTGGTGGAAGAACACCTGCCCGGTTACCAGGCCGTCATCGGTGTCCATGTAGATAAGGAACACATCCACGCCCACATCATCTTCAACTCGGTGAATGCGGACGCCGGAGAGAAATACCACAGCAGCCCCCAGAGCTACTACCGGCAGATCCGGGCCATCTCGGACCGGCTGTGCCGGGAACATGGCCTGTCCGTCATCCTGGAGGGCCAGGGGGCCAGGGCGGTCAGCTTTGCGGAGTGGCTCCGGCAGTCCAGAGGCCAGCCTACCTTCCGCGCCATGCTGGAGGCAGATCTGCAGGACGCCATCCAGGACGCCAACGACCTGGGCCACTTCTTCCTGCTCATGGAACACAAGGGCTGGGAGATCAAGCATGGCAACCGTTTGGGTTTCCGTCTCCGGGGCCAGGAGCGGTTCCTCATCCCTGGCAGGAAGGACCCCCGGTTCACTGAGGAGGGCATCCAGGCTGCGATCCAAGGGGAATTATCCGCCATCGACCAGGGCCTGCGGCCCGCAGTCATCCCTCGGCCAGCGTACCGCCCCTTCAGGCCCCATCCCAAGTACAAGGGTTTCCTGGCACTGTACGTCCACTATCTCTACCTGCTGGGCAAGGCTGGGCAGCGGCAGTATCCGCCCCGCATGACGCCCCAACTCCGGCAGGCCGCAGCACAGGCGGAGCAATATCGGCAGCGATTCTATTTCCTGCGGGATAACGATATTGCTACGCCGGAGGACATGGCGGCGTTTCTCACTCGCACGGAGGATGCGCTGGCCAGCTTGACAAAGCAGCGCACCATCCTCAATGTGCGGAAAAAGAAACGACAGGTGCTGTATACGGCTCTGGCGGATGTGGAGGCCCTGGCGATAGTCAAGCAGCTCTATGAGGATGGCGTATCTGGGATGGAGGAACAGTTTGCCCGCTACCTGGATGCCGTCACGCGGCTGGAGGGTTGCGGTTGCCCCAGAGAGCAGCTTCTCCAGGAAAAGGCGGAGGTTTACCAGAGGCTTGCCGAGGTGAACCGCCAGATCCGCCAAGAGCGGCAGAAGCTGGCTATATGCCGGGAGATCCAGAAAGAGGCGCCGCAAATGGAGCGCAGTATCCAATATACAATGGAACCAGAGTCTGCAAATAAAAAGTCAATAGAAAAATGAAGAAAAATTGAGGAGAGAAAAAGACATACCAAAAGCGGTCAGCAGGTAAAGGCCGCTGGCCGGATAGTCAGGTATGTAACAGTGCGCATTACTTCTGAGGAAGAATAATCGTTGCTTTAGAGAAGTTGTCCCAGTCAAGACACTGCCCACAGCGGTCGCAGTAGGTCTGGTACTCCCGTTCCATAGTCCTTCCGCATTGTGGGCAAACAGGAAAACCCGTCACGCCAGAGAGGTATCGAAAGCAGCGGATGTGTGTAACCGGCATCGGTTCGCGGAAGGCCATCTCTCTCCAGAACTCTGAGGGGATCAACAGGTCATTTGGCGTCAGTTCAAAGCCAACGCAGAGTTTTTCCAGCGTCAGGATCGTGGGCGCAGTCTTGCCTCTGGCAATGTCGCCAAAGTACCTGGAACTGAGGTCGCATCGTTCCGAGGCGGCTTCATAGCTGAGTTTTCGAGTATCACATAATTTGAGGATGGAGGTGGATAAATTGTCTAAAAACATCTTAATCGCTCTCTTTCTGTCATAAGATGCTTTTAGCGTAAATGCAGTATCGTTCCCCAACAAGGAAGGATACTTCCTTAATTTCCCTCCAGAGATGCCAGATATTCTTTTACTCTGCCATAATAGATGCGCAGGAACTTGTTGGCGCCGGCTGTCATGTAAACCAGATAGGGTTTGCCCTCGGCTCGCTTCTTATCCATGAAACGGTACACCGGGTCATCCTGGGGCTGTGTTTTTAGTAGGCAGTCCATAACCAGGAATAAGGCGCGGCGCAGCTCCGGCGGCCCGCTTTTGGAAACCCTCGTACTTTTGGCCTCGTGAGTGCCGGACTGGTCAGCGCCAGGGTCAACACCCGCGAAAGCGGTAATGGCGTTTCGGTGGGTAAACCGGGTCACATCACCAAGCTCCGCCATAAGTTGAGGGCCAAGGGAATCTCCCACTCCGTGCATGGCCATGACCACAGTGTATTCCGGGAGCTGGGCTGCCAGGGCCTGCATTTCAGCCTTGAGCCGTTCCAGAGAGGCAGAGACGGCGTTCAGCGCATCAATGGCCTGCCGGACCATGGTTTTGGTCAGAGCGTCCTTGGGGAGCATGGCAATCAGGTCCTGTGCTCCGGTGTGGACCTCAACGGCTTTGCTCTGCCTGAAGTTGTAGCCATGCCGTTTACACCACTTGCGGTAACGCTCGGCAAAGGCAGTGAGGCTCATGTTCCGCACGCAGTCTACATGCCAAAAGGTCGTGGCAAAGTCCACCCACTTCTGCGACCCATCCTCACGGACGGGGCTGTCAAAGAGGGTGTTGACACCGGGATAGGTCTGGTCAAGAAGGGCGATGAGGTTATTTTTCATCATCGTCTTGGTCTTGGAGTACAGACTCTGCTGCCGGTTCAGTGTTTTCAGTTGCATTCGAATCGTATCCATGGGTGTATGTTGGCGCAATTCTGCCCAGTTGTCAATACCGTACCGGGCAATCTTGCGGGAATCCGCCTTGTCTGTTTTCACTTTGCGCAAGGTGTTATTTCCGTAGTCCTTGATGAGCTTCGGATTGACTGCACTGACAAAGACGCCCTCCTCATGAAGAAAGCGGGCTACTGGCTCATAGTACCGTCCAGTGTGCTCCATGACTACCCGTGTCTCACCGTCCAGACTTTTCAAGTAATCTGCCAGCTCCTTGAGTTCGCTGCCGGTGTGACCAACAGAAAATGGTTTTGCCACCACTTCTCCAAAAGGACGGAGGACAGACACCATGCTCTTTCCTTTGGAAACATCGATCCCTGCCACATTGTTCATATTGATCGCTCCTCATCATGGATTTGTTTTGGCGACCAGCCATTCCACCATTGCCGATCCAATCTATTTGATGACACGGGCGCACCAAGGAGGTGGCTCAACCTGCATAAATCGAACGCTGCGAATGAGAGGCTGGCTGACGGACTTCGTCACGGACGCGCTGGTCCTTGGAGGTATACATCAGGCCAAGACTCTCTCATTCTAACAGCTTTGGCAACGATGCGGAAAAAGACACGGCTGGCTGCCGTGCCTTGATCCGTAAATATATTGTAATAGGAGGTGAGACACGATGAACGTAGGAGGCGGTGAGGCGGCAGACCAGATGGTGCGTATGATGCTGTCTGGGACCGAAGTGGCTGTCCGGCTGTCCGGATCGGCGCTGAAGAACCTGCTGGCCCTCTCCCTGGCCCTGGCCAGGAACCATAAGCAGCTCTCCGGGAAGGTCAATTTGGGTAAAATGCTGCGGGAGACCAGGGATCTGCGTCAATTCCCCATGACCCCGGAGCAGTATCGTCAGTTTGAAAAGCTGGCAAAAAAACAAAAGCTGCTGTTCAGCACCATTCGGGATCAGGACGAACGGGGCAAGCTGGTGGATGTGATCCTGCCGGTGACTGAGCTGGACCGGGCCAACCAGATCTTTGAGCGGCTGTTGTCCCAGGTATCCAGTCAGGAGAAGGACGTTTCCGACTTGCAGAAAGCCCCGCAGGAGCGGCAGGACGTCCCTGTGCCTGAGCATCAGAAAAATCCGCCAAAAAAAGATTTTCGGTCGGAACGAGACTCACCCGATACAAGACCCAGATCCTCTATACCCAGCGAGAGCGCGGATATGAGGACGACCCATGACCGGCCCTCGGTTGAGGAACGGCTCAAAGGGTACCGGGAGCAGATGCGGAAGCAGTCTGTTCCGGCCAGACAGAGAACTAAAAATCGGACAAAAACGAAATAACAGGAAACGATCATACAGGCGATCCTTCTCACATGGGGTGTCGGAACTCTTCCGACACCCCCTCTTTTTGCAGTTTGGTGAGGTGATCGTTACTGAGATCTCCAATCAAATCAGGCGGCCTGCTGGTCTGCCTGTTCTTGTATATCCCCGTGGTCTGGGGCGCGCTGCTTCTGGCTCAATCCTTGGGAGGGGGGCTGCCGGAAATCATCGCCAAGCTGACCGATGCCCTTCGACATCCCTGGGTGGTGCGCTGGACAGACAAGAGCCTGCTGACCATCCTGGTCTGCACCGGCGCCTATGTCATGGCCCTGGCCCTGCACAGCGCGGAGCAGGGCCGCAGGCGAGACGGCGCGGAACACGGCTCGGCAGCCTGGGCCACACCCCAACAGGTCAACGCCCAGTTCTGCCAGAAGCAGAACAAGCTGCTGACCCGAAACGTCCGCCTAGGGCTGGACACCCACAAGCACCGCCGTTCCCTCAATGTGCTGGTCATCGGCGGCAGCGGCGCCGCCAAGACCCGCAGCTATGTGAAGCCCAACATCCTGGAGGCCAACACAAACTATGTCATCACCGACCCCAAATCGGAGGTGCTGCTGGCCACCGGTGGGTATCTCAAAAGCCAGGGCTATGACATCCGGGTGCTGAATCTGGTCAACCTGGCAGAGAGCGACGGCTACAACCCCTTCCGCTATATCCGGGATGAAAAGGACGCCCTCAAACTGGTGAACAATCTCATTCAGGCCACCACTCCCAAGGGAAGCCATGAATCGGACCCGTTTTGGACCAAGGCGGAGACGGCGCTGCTCCAGGCCATCATCCTCATGTTGTGGCAGGAGGCTCCGGAGTATGAGCAGAACTTCTCCATGGTCATGCGGGTGCTGGAATACGCCGAGGTCAAGGAGGAGGACGAGGAGTATGTCTCCCCCCTGGATCTCCTGTTCCAGGCTATGGAACGGGAAAAGCCGGACAGTGTGGCTGTCCGGCAGTACAAGGTATTCAAGCTGGCGGCGGGCAAGACCTCCAAGAGCATCCTGGTCTCCACCGCTGTCCGACTGGCCCCCTTCAATCTGCCTCAGATCAAGGCCATCACCGACCACGATGACATGGACCTCTACACCCTGGGGGAGAAGAAATGCGCCCTGTACGCCGTCATACCCGATAATGATAATACGTTCAATTTTCTGGTGTCCCTGCTATACTCCCAGGCGTTCCAAGCACTCTATTACAGCGCCGACCAGATCCACCACGGGGCCTTGCCCCGCCATGTCCACTTTGTGCTGGATGAGTTTGCGGCCATGCCCCTGCCGGGGTTCACGCGGGAACTGGCCACTATGCGGTCCCGCAACATCTCCGCCAGCACCATCATCCAGAACATGGCCCAGATCAAGGAGCTGTATAAGGACTCCTGGGAGACCATCCCCGGCAACTCGGACACCATCCTCTACCTGGGCGGCAACGAGGCCAGCACCCACAAGTACATCTCCGAGGCCCTGGGCAAAGCCACCATTGATACCAGGACCCACGGTCAGAGTAAGGGACGCTCCGGTTCCTGGTCCACCAACTTCCAGATGAGCGGCCGGGAGCTGCTCACTCCGGACGAGGTGCGGGCGCTGGACAACCGATACGCCATCCTCTTCATCCGAGGCGCCAAGCCGGTCATGGATCTGAAATACGACCTCACCCGGCATCCGGCCATCCGACACACAGTGGACGGCGGTGGGCCACCCTACATCCATCACAGGCATCAAACGCCAGCGTTTACTGGTATTCCTCTCTTCACGGCATTTTCCGCTGAGCATAGATCCGAAAAGGAGAATGCTGCATGAATCAAAATCAAAATCTGAGTGACCGCAGGAAAAAGGAACGTCGCGCCCACAGGGCATACGCTGCTCTGGTATGCGTCCTGAGCATGACAGCCGTGATGACCGTCCCGGCCCTGGCTGCCGACGACCCGCTTTCTGTGGTCAACAGCCTGTCCGACTTTATCTTCTCTCTGATCCGGGCGGTGGGACTCATCCTGCTGGGCTACGGAATTTTGCAGGTGGGCCTGTCCCTCCAGTCCCATGACCCCTCCCAGCGTTCCAACGGCATCCTCACCATCGCCGGCGGTATCGTGATCACCTTTACCAAGGAGATCCTCACTCTGATTACCGGAGGCTGAGGATGGAGGAGAAAAAATACCTGCCCGGACATATTGTTCCGGGCAGGTGGGGGGTGAACAAATAATTGGGTAGTGGAAACTGGATCGTAGACAACCTGAACTCCGCCCTAAACACCTGGAACAACAAACTGGCAGAGATCTGGCAGCTCATCAGCACCAGCCCGGAGGAGTTCAAAGGTGGTGGGATCTGGGATGTGATCGTGGGGATCAACGGCGGCTTACAGGCCATTGGATATGCCTTGCTGGTACTGTTCTTTGTGATGAGCATAGTCAAGACCTGTGGCAGCTTTACGGAATTTAAGAAGCCGGAATTGATATTTAAGAGCTTCATCCGCTTTATTCTGGCCCAGGCAGCAGTAGGACATGGGATGGAACTGATGATGGCTGTGTTCCGTGTCGCTCAGGGAATGGTCTCCTCCATCATATCCTCTTCTGGTCTCTCGGCTCTGACTGCCACCACGCTCCCAGATGAAATGGTGACGATCATTGAGGATGTAGGGCTGATCGAGAGCATTCCCCTGTGGGCCGTCACTCTATTGGGTTCCCTGTTCATTTGGGTCTTGGCTCTGGTCATGATCCTCACTGTGTATTCCCGCTTTTTCAAACTCTATATCGCCACCGCCATTGCGCCCGTCCCTCTGGCCAGCTTCGCGGGACAGCCCTCCAGCAGTATCGGCATGGCCTTTGTCAAAAACTATGCCGCCATCTGCCTGGAGGGCTGTGTCATTGTATTGGCCTGTGTCATTTTCTCAGCATTTGCCTCCACGCCGCCTGCTATTGTGGACAGTACCCTGGCCCCGGCCACCATCGTGTGGAACTATGTGGGTGAGCTGGTGTTCAATATGTTGGTGCTGGTGGGGGCTATCAAGATGAGCGACCGGCTCATCCGGGAGCTGATGGGCCTGGGCTGATCACAGGCCCTGGGTGTCCACCATGGAGCGCCCCTCAGCTCTGGCCTGCCGCACACGGCTGGCCAGGGCAGCTCCGGCCAGCCGGTCAGCCAGCACATAGCTCACTGTCTCCGCCACCCAGCGGAGGAAGGTCACCGCCCAGGAGAGGGCCGCAAGCCCCACCAGGGCCAGGAAGATCCCGTCCGCCAGGGCGGTGTGGGCCTGATACCAGCCGTGGCACACGGTGAGCATCCCCAGGGCGAACAGCAGCGGGAGGCCCAGGCGGAGACGAAAGGCCAGCCGGAGCAACGGAAGCAGGAGCGATACACCAAGCATCAAAAACAAATACGCCATGCAGGAGACCTCCTTCTCTGGTTTTTGGCATGGTACCATAGCTGGGCGGCATTTGCAACGGTCTGTCTGGCAAAAGCAAAAATAGAGAGGTGAACGACATAGAAGTACGGATCAACAAAGAAGTCCGGGACTACCAGGAGGGCATCTTCTTCGGCCTGACCCTGCGGCAGTTCCTCTGCGCCCTTGGCGCCGTGGCGGTGGCTTTGGCAGTCTATTTCTTCCTGGGGCCAGCTCTGGGCGGTTCGGATGTGGGCTGGGCCTGTGTCCTGGCCGCCGCACCCTTTGCCCTGTGCGGCTTTTACCGATACAACAGCATGACGTTCGAACAGTTTATTCTGACGGTCATCCGCTCAGAGCTGCTCTATCCAAAGCGGCTCGTATTCAAATCGGATCACCTGTATACCAAAGCTCTGGAAAATGCAACGATAAAGGAGGCGCTCAAACTTGATTAAGACCCTGCTGAATACGTTAAAGCAGGACAAAGAAATATTCGAGGTGCCAAGATCTGTACAGGACGCCATCCCCATCCGCCGCCTGTGGCCGGATGGGGTGTTTCAATTCGGCAGCAAATTCTCCAAGACCCTGCGGTTCAGCGACATCAACTACGCCATCGCTTCAAAAGAGGACAAGACGGCGATGTTCCTGGACTACTCCGAACTGCTCAATGCACTGGATGCCGGGTCCACTACCAAGATCACTATCAACAACAAGCGCGTCGCACGGGAAAATGTGGAACAGGAGATCCTCATCCCTCGCCGGGACGATCATCTGGACGGATACCGGGCGGAGTACAACACCATGCTTCTGGACAAGGCCACCAACGCTGCCAACAGCGTGGTGCAGGAGCGGTATATCACCCTCTCTGTCCACCGCAAGAGCGCGGAGGAGGCCCGGTCTTTTTTTGACCGGACCATGCATGATGTGACTGCCCATCTCCACCGTCTGGACTCCCACTGTGAGGAGTTGGATGCTGTGGAACGGCTGCGAGTCCTCCATGACTTCTACCGCCCCGGAGAGGAGAACGGGTTCCGCATCGACCTCCGGGACTGTATGCGGAAAGGGCATTCCTTCAAGGATGCTGTCTGCCCGGACAGCCTGGAGTTCAAGAAAGACCACTTCATTATGGGGAACAAGTACGGGCGGGTGCTATTCCTCAAAGAGTATGCCAGCTACATCAAAGACTCCATGATCAACGAGCTGACTGCACTGGACCGGAACCTGATGTTGTCCATTGACATCATCCCAGTACCTACGGATGAGGCAGTACGGGAGCTGCAAAGCCGCCTGCTGGGTGTGGAGACCAATGTGACCAACTGGCAGCGGCGGCAGAACAGCAATAACAACTTCTCTGCGGTGGTGCCGTATGATCTGGAGCAGCAGCGGAAAGAGACGAGAGAGATGCTGGACGACCTGACCACCAGGGATCAGCGGATGCTGTTTGCAGTGGTGACGCTGGTGCATCTGGCCGATTCCAAGGAGGAACTGGACAGTGATACGGAGACGCTCCGATCCACCGCCCGCAAGCACCTGTGCCAACTATCCACCCTCAACTGGCAGCAGGCGGACGGGCTGGTGACCGCTCTGCCTTTGGGCCTGCGGCGGATCGACGCCCTGCGCACCCTGACTACAGAGGCTCTGGCTGTCCTCATGCCCTTTAAGGCACAGGAGATCCGGCACCAGGGCGGCGTGTACTATGGGCAGAACACCATCAGCAAGAATCTCATCCTGGCTAATCGGAAGGAACTGCTCAACGGCAACGGATTTGTCCTGGGCGTCTCCGGTTCTGGCAAGTCCTTTACCGCCAAGCGGGAGATGGTGGGACTGGCCCTTTCCACCGAAGATGACATCATCGTGATCGACCCGGAGTCAGAGTACCGCCCTCTTATGGAAGGGCTGGGCGGCGAGGTCATCAACATTTCCGCCACCTCCAGCAACCACATCAACGCAATGGACATGGAACAGGGGTATGGCGATGGGGATGATCCCGTTGTCCTAAAGTCCGAATTCATCCTCTCCCTGTGTGAGCAGCTCATGGGGGCCGGCAAGCTGTCCGCCAAGGAGAAGTCCATCATTGACCGGTGTACGGCTCTGTGCTACCACACCTACATCCAGAACGGCTGTGAAGGGACTGTCCCTACCCTCCGGGACTTCCATGCAGAACTGCTTCGCCAGCCGGAGACGGAGGCAAAGGATGTGGCTTTGGCCATCGAATTGTTTACCAAGGGCAGCCTGAACACCTTCGCCAAGCCCACCAATGTGGATACCAGCTCCCGTATCCTTTGCTACGATATCCGAGATCTGGGCAAGCAGCTTTTGCCTGTTGGTATGCTGGTGGTTCTGGACAGCGTATTCAACCGCATCGTTCGGAACCGGAAGCTGGGAAGGAACACCTGGGTCTATATTGACGAGATCTATTTGCTGTTCCAGCATGAGTACAGCGCCAACTTCCTGTTTACCCTCTGGAAGCGGGTGCGGAAGTATGGCGCCTGCTGCACCGGCCTGACACAGAATGTAGATGACCTGCTCCAGTCTCACACCGCCCGTACCATGCTGGCAAACAGTGAGTTCCTGGTCATGCTGAACCAGGCGGCTACCGACCGTGAGGAGCTGGCCAAGCTGCTGAACATCTCGGACAACCAGCTCTCTTACATCACCAATGTGGACTTTGGCCGGGGACTCATCAAGTGCGGTAGTGCGATCGTCCCCTTTATGGACAACTTCCCCAAGAATCATCTCTACAAACTGATGAGCACCAAACCCGCTGACCTGAATGCGGCATGACCGCCGGGGAGGTGATAAGGCATCGGAACGATCAAGGAGAAGCCAACGGCTACAAAGGCCGTGGCAGAGAAGGTCAGATCTGCCCCCAAGGAATTGGCACGCCGGGGACTGGAGAGCGGCGTGGAACGTTTGCGGGGCCAGCTGAGGGACACAGCCCAGTATGGTCAGCGGGATGAGTTTGGCGGCGACACACTGGAGGATACTGCAATGGGTGGTTTCCGCCGTGGGACTCGAGGTATGGAGCGTCTGTTGAAAGGCAGGAAACAGGGACAGAAAAAAGAGAAGTTCCAAGCACAAAATAATTCCGGCACCCCGTCAGATGCCCCCTCTACTGGGGAAAAGCGGGGGGCCGGATCGCTGCGGATCAAGACCCGTGAGGCTGTTTTGGAACAGGCAACGGCGGAGCGTGGTTCTGGAATTGTCCGCCCAAGGCCCGGCCCAGAGAAGGTCAGGACTGGAGCAGGATCGTTGGGATCAGAGAGGCCCGTGGAACCATGCGCCCGTCCTGCCCCGAACGCCACGCTCACATCCAAGGAGAGGGGCAGAGAAGCGGCGAAGGAACAGGTCCGGCAACGCGCTGAAAAGAATAGCAGACAGCCCCAGGGTGCCGCACATACCGCTGCCAAGACTGCCCCGCAGGATAGTCGGTCCATGCCCTCAGAGCGGCGTTCAGGTGAACAGCACGCCGCCAAACAAGGGGGACGTCGCCCAACCGTAGCTTCCCCTGAAGCGCCCCGATGTACAGGCCGTGGAATGAACAGAGAGGGTACGGCGCCGCCGTCTGTGAGAAAGCCGGTCCCGTCTGCCAAGCAGATAAAGACTGCCCAGAGGTCATTGGCCTCTGGGCAGCTGCCTCTGGGCCCTGCGCAGGTCAAAGCCCAGGCTGCGGCAAAGATTTCCGCCATACGGTCTGCCCGTGCTGCTGGTCACACATCCAAGGTGGCTGTCACATGGAAAGCGCGAACACGGGCAGCAGCCAGGGCAGTACAGTCCGTAGTCAGAGCGGCCCGCGGCGTTGTGGCTGCCATTGCAGCCGGAGGGAGCATTGTCCTTTCTATCGTGGTCGTACTCTGTCTGGTAGGTGTGCTGCTTGCCTCGCCACTTGGCATCCTATTCGCGGGTGGCGGCAGCGGTCCGGGTTCTGTTTCTCCATCGGAGGCAGTGGCTCAGATCAATGGCGAATTGGCGGAACGCCTGGAGCAAATGCAGGTGGATGCTGATTGCGACCGACTGGAGATCACAGGTGCGCCGCCGCCCTGGCCGGAGGTACTGGCCGTGTTTGCAGTCAGGCAGTCAGGATCGGCAGAAAGCGGCAGTCCTGCTGTGCTGGACGCAGCCCAGGTCGAAGCCCTGCGGACAGTATTCTGGGACATGACAAAGCTCACCAGTGAGAAAAAGACAGTAGAGCATCCAGCCAGCGGCAGCGCCGTAGCCTGGACAGAGGAAGTTCTGTCCGTCACCATTACCCCCAGGACACCGGACGATATGCGGGTGTTCTATCAGTTTACAGCAGAGCAGGACCAGGCGCTGGATGCGCTGTTGGACAATTCAGAACTGCTGGCATCCTTGGCTGGTGACCTGACCATCAGCAGTCAGGCGGCAAAGGATCTGCTGGCCGCGCTTCCCGCGGACCTGGCACCGGAGCGGCGGGCTGTGGTCCAGACTGCCTGCCAACTGGTGGGTAAGGTCCGTTATTTCTGGGGTGGCAAAAGCCTGAAGATCGGCTGGGATGACCGCTGGGGAACGCTCCGCCAGGTGACTGCAGCAGGCAGTTCCACCACAGGTACCTACCGGCCCTTCGGGATGGACTGCTCTGGTTTTGCGGACTGGGTATTCTATAACACCAGCGGTGGGGAGTATGTCATCGGTCACGGCGGTGGCGCCCATGCCCAGCACACATACTGCACCCCCATCTCCTGGGACGAGGCACTCCCTGGGGATCTGGTGTTCTACCCCGGAGATGAACACGTGGGCATCGTAGGCGGTCGGGACGAGGCAGGGGATCTCCTGATCGTCCACTGCGCCAGCAGCGCCAACAATGTGGTCATCACAGGAAAAAGTGGCTTTACTTCCATCGGCAGACCTGTCTATTACAGCGAATGAACATGGGGCGCGGGCAAAAGACCCGCGCCCCGCTATTTTCCGGAGCCGCGGGGCGGAAGGCTTCCGTCATGGGGCTCTGGGAAAAGGGGAATAGAAATGCAGAGGAGGATTCCAAATGGCGGTTTTTCGTGTGGAACGCACTCAAAACTATACGATCATGAGCAACTACCACCTGCGGGACAAGAGCATCTCCCTAAAAGCCAAGGGCCTGCTGTCCCAAATGCTCTCCCTGCCGGAGGACTGGGACTACACCTTAACGGGGTTGGCGAAGATCAATCAAGAGGGTAAGGATGCGATCCGTGCCGCTGTGGTGGAGCTGGAACGAGCCGGGTACATCTATCGCTGCCAGACTGTGGATAAGACAGGAAAATTCAGCAGCAACGAGTATATCATCCGGGAGCGCCCTGTTCCTGTACCTCCGGCAGGGCCGTCGTCTGCCTTGCCGTCATCGGAAAACCCGACAACGGAATATCCGGCGGCGGGCGGCACGGCGGCGGAAAAGTCAACGCAAATAATAAAAGAGAGACAAAAGAAAGAACAACAAAGAACTGACTCACGAAAAAAAGAATCGCTTCCTATCCCTTCCACCCCTTTTCCGGGGACGATGGATGCGAAGGGAAGGAAGCGGAGCCGGGAGAGACCTGTGGATCATCAGGAGATGGATGCCTATCGGTCCCTCATCCGGGAGAACATTCGCTATGAGGACTTCGTACAGGAACGCCCCTGGGATGTGGGGCAGTTAGACGAGATGGTGGAGCTGATGGTGGAGACGGTCTGCTCCAACCGGGAGAATGTCCGGGTGTGTGGGAATGATCTGCCCCAGGCAGTTGTAAAGTCCCGGCTGTTGAAGCTGGACGAAAGCCATATCCGGTATGTGTTCGAGTGCCTCAAGGACAACACCACTCACATCCGTAATATTCGGCAGTACCTCCTGACTGCACTTTACAATGCACCTGCCACCATGGAGAATTATTACGCCGCACAGGTGAACCATGACCTCTACGGCATTGCAGCATAAACAAAGCGATTGCAAACAGCACAGAAAGGGTGCTTTATGCATCGGGAATATGTTATTCCAATCGAGTCTGTAATTTGCTGAACCAAGTGTTTGTCTCCTCTTTGGTCACAGAGGAAGGAAATACTTTCCCTAAAAGCAGCTTTGCGCCGTCACAGCTTGGAGCAAGATGGCTGCTGACCTGCTCCATACCGCTCCCACCAGATGTCGCAAAGGGAATGATGGTTTTTCCTTGAAGGTCATAGGATTCCAGAAATGTGTTGATGATGGTTGGTGCCACATACCACCAGATCGGGAACCCCACCAGGACCGTGTCATAGTCAGCCATGTTGTCCCGCTTCGATGCGACTGCTGGGCGAGAATGGGGATCATTCATTTCAACGCTGCTTCGGGAAGTGTTATCCCGCCAGTCAAGATCCGCAGCTGTGTAAGGGACAGCTGGTTCGATCTCGAAGATATCAGCGCCGATAGACTCCGCCAGAGTTTCGGCAACTTTGGCAGTCGTCCCGGTACATGAAAAGTAAGCTACAAGCCGTTTACTCATATCGTCTCCGTCTCCTGACCGTTTGTGACTTGGATGGGAAGCCCGTTGACCTGGATATCATCCGCAGGGAGCAGAAGATAGGCGCGGCCATCGATCACCCTGGTAGTAACTGCATAGCTGAATTCCGGGTCGACCTGGATCGTGGCCTGGGCAGTCTTGACTTCATACTTGCCAGGGTCGATCAAGTTGGCAGGATCGAGAACGGCCCCGACACCGAACCGCTCCCCGCACTGCACCTGGAATGCTGCAACATTTTCTTCCGTCACGCCGCACGCCAGCAGGACTTTCCCAATCTCACCTGCGGTCACGATCAGAGGCTCGGTGCTCTTGGACTCCCTATGCTCCCTGATTTGGCTGGAAAGCTGGTCGTGGATCGCCTGGGCGACCTCGATGCTGCAGCCTGCCCCCAGCGTATCCTCCAGGATCGATTCAAAGACCTCTCGCTGTTCTGCAGCGGACATAGGCGGTTCCACATGAAAGACCGCATCGATAAACTCCTGGTGGATCTCGCTGGGCTTTCTGGTGTAAAAGAGAGCGTTGTAGATATTTGCTGCCCGGTCATCAAAGGCCGGGAACAGAAAGCCAAGCTCCGGAGGAGCGACAGTTTGTCCGGCAGCACAGTGAAATTCATTGTCGCCAGGGAAATACCCCAGCTCTACCTTACCCTCCTTGATAGGGCATACCACACAGACGATGTAGGTGAAGACCTCATCCGAGGCATCCGATTGCAGGGAATCATCCTTGCCGCGATGGGGAACATCGTAGCTGTCACAGGCCAGGAGCAGTAAATAACTGCCGTTCCCCATGTCCAGACTATCGATCACCTTGCGGTAAAAGGTTTGACGGGCCTCGTTGTCCTTTAGCTGAGAATCCCGCAGGGTGGTGAGCAGGCGGTGCTCCTCGCTGTCTGCTACCTGCTGGGTGGAGAATACGATGTCGATGAGGTTTTTTCCCAGAGAACCAGACAGTCCCTTCTTCAAAAGGCTCAGATACTTCTCAGCCTCCTCCTGGGGCATCATCCCAAGGGATTCGTCCAGATCAGAAACGATCTCTTTGCTGCTATTGACAAAACAGCCGTAGATCCGACTGACAGCGTTTTTCTCTGGCCGCCAGCGGCGGCGCAGCTCATTCAATTCCTTTTGTATCATGGTCGATCTGCCTTTCTGCGTGATGATCAATGCGATAGGGGGATGGCTTCTTGGCCCTCCACCGCAGATGATTGTACCGCAGATGGATATAAAATACAACTGTGGCTGTCCATCCTTGGAGTCAGAAAGATAAATACCATTTTCAAACACAATCATTGATATTTCAGGATATGGCCAACGATTTCTATTGTTGGTTATCTACAGAGAAAACAAAATAATTCTTCATCTTGATAATTTCCTTAGAATCGCCTGTTACCATAGCGGCAGAATCTGATAAGGAGACTTCTGCTATGGAAACGACACGCACATTGACTAAGACTGGAGGCATCACCGAGACAGGGCTGAAATGGATCGCCCTGATCACCATGGTGCTGGATCACATCCACTACTTCTTTGGCTTCACCGGCATGATCCCGGAGTGGTTCAGTATGGTAGGACGGCTGGGCGCACCGCTGTTCCTTTTCTGTCTGGTGGAGGGCTTTACCCACACCCGCAACCGGAAGAAATACTTTGCCAAGGTTTATATCCTCTCTGCCGCCATGTCCCTCCTACTGTTCTTCATGGCCTTCGCCGGCGTCTTGGTGCGGCCAGACGGTTTCTATCCCGCCAACGGCATGATGACCACCTTCGTCATTCTGATGATCATCTGGCAGGGGATCGACTGGCTGGGCCAGAAAAAGATCCTGCCCGGTCTGGTAGCGGTGATCCTCCCGCTGGTGTGGCCCATACTGGTATCCTGGCTGTCCATCGAATATCCCGTTCTGGCTACTCCGCTGGGAATCGCTGCCTACTCGGTGCTGCCCGCATGGGGGACTACTGGCGACAGCAGCTGGCCGGTACTGGTGATGGGACTGGTGCTCTACCTGTTCCGAAAGCGCCGGCGCGTGCAGGTGGCGGCCTTCTCCGTCTACTATATCCTCTACGGCGTGGTCTATATGATCCTCATGGCCTCTGCCATGGCTCCGGACTTCGTATGGTGGCAGATCTTCACCCAGTACTATGAGATCTACGGCATCTTGGCTGCGCCGCTGATGCTGTGGTATAATGGCCAGCGGGGCGGGGGGCACAAACTGCTGTTCTATGCCTTTTACCCCACCCATATCTATCTGCTCTACGCCCTCTCTTGGGGGGTGTATCTCCTGATGAATTGAGGTGAGCGGCTTATGGCCCATATCCTGGTGGTGGATGACGACAAAGACCTCTGCACCCTGCTGAAGACCGCTCTGGAGCGGGACGGGCACCAGGTGTCCACCCATCTGAGCGGCAGGGAGGTGGACGAGTCCGCCTGCCGCTGGGCAGACTGTATCCTGCTGGATGTGATGATGCCCGGGGAGGATGGGTTTGCCCTCTGCCGCCGCATTCGATCTCTGGCGGACTGCCCCATCCTCTTCCTCACTGCCAAGACCGAGGAGGCCGACGTGCTCACTGGTTTGGGGCTGGGCGGGGACGACTACATCACCAAGCCCTTCCGCATCGCAGAGCTACGGGCCAGAGTGGCCGCACATCTACGGCGGGAGCAGCGCACGCCCCACACCCGCCTGCGCCGGGGAGAACTGGACTTTGACCTGGGGGAGCGGGCGGTGTACTGGCAGGATGCGCCCCTCCGGCTGACCCGGAGCGAATACGCCATCTGTGAGCATCTGGCTATGCACCCGGGTCAGACCTTCTCCAAGGAGCAGCTCTATGAGGCGGCCTTCGGCTACGACGGCGAGGCGGACCCCTCCGCGGTCACGGAGCACATTAAGAATATCCGGGCCAAGCTGCGCACGGCAGGAGTGAATCCCATCGAGACGGTCTGGGGGGTGGGTTACAAGTGGAAAAACGCGTAAAACGGCCCACTGGCCTGACGGCGCTGTTCTGGCGGTATCTGATCACCACCGGCGTGGCTATGCTGCTTTTGGCCGTCCTGTGGTGGATTGGGCTGACTACAATGATGCGTTTCGGCGTCGTGTATCCAGCCAACACCGCTGCGGGCGGAGTGGATACAGTGACACAAGCACTCTCCACTGGTGAGTTGAAAACATCAGAGATTCCCTACTACTACCGCTGGGCTGTCTTCGATGCCGATGGCTGGATACAGGATCAGGGAAACATGGACCAACGGCACCTTGATTACGCCAGGGCCGCCTTGGCCGGGGAGCGTAATCCCCAGGGGATACTCTATTCCCAGTACCACCGGGTGACCCAACTGCCGAACGGAACCACCTGCGTGATCCAATATGACTACTCTATGCCCTACGGCGCCGAGGTGCTCCAGCGCCGTCTTCCGGAGTTTCAGACCTGCGCTATGGCCGTGCTGCTGGCATCCTGGCTGTTAGTAGGCGTTATCTCGACACGGCACTTCGCCGGACTCCTGCGGCGGGATGCCGCGCTGCTGTCCAACGCCACGCAGGCCATCGCTCAGCGGCGGCTGGATTTGCCCATCACCGGGCGGGCGAAGGTGCGGGAGTTCGGAGATACGCTGTCAGCCATGGATGACCTGCGGCAGAACCTGGCCCAGTCCCTGGAGAGTCAGTGGGGCATGGAGCAACAGCGGCGGCTGGAGCTGTCCGTGCTGACCCACGATCTCAAGACTCCCCTCAGCGTCATCAGCGGGAACGCGGAGCTGCTGGGAGAGGATGCCCTCACTCCGGGCCAGCGGGAGAGCGTGGACGCCATCCTCCGAAGTGCCCTCCGGGTTCAGGACTATGTGGCCCAGCTGCGGGCTATGACCGGTCCTGATGCTGTTTTCAGCCAGGAGAAGGAGGCCGTTGCCCTCCCGGAGCTGGCCGAAGGATGGCGGGAGGTGGGACAGTACCTTTGCGGGGCAAAGCAGGTCGCGTTCCGCTGTTCGGAGGTCCCCCGTCTGGAAGTGGCGGTCTACCGGGGGGATTTGGATCGGGCGGTGAGCAATCTGCTGGACAACGCGGCGCGGTACACACCTGCTGGCGGAACTGTAACGCTATCCATCTCCGCCGCAGAGAGCGGTTTGACTATCGCCGTGGAAGATACCGGCCCTGGATTTTCGTCAGAGGCCCTGACCCGTGGGGAGCAGGCATTCTACACCAGTGATACCAGCCGGCCCAAAGAGGGCCACATGGGGATGGGCCTTTTCTTCGCTGGGCAGACCGCAAAGCGCCACGGCGGCTCCCTGCATCTGGTCAACACCGAGCACGGCGCCAGAGCAGAACTGGTTTTGCAGATAAGATGGAACCTGCTGGTTGTCCCATGAGGGGTAGCCAGCAGGTTTTTCCAGTAAAATTTGCTATATGAGGACTGTTTAAGCTTTATAATAATATAATTTGTATTGCGGAATTGACGAACATCCTACTATGATAGCTAAATAAGCTCTGTACCCGGATGTTCTATAATCTGGACGGTTCGCCCCATGTGCGGGTGGATAAGTACATGAAACGTTGATTGCAAAGCAGACCGATCTGGGCTATTCTGAGCAGCCTAGGAGAAAACGCCGGACGCGGCCTGCTGGCCCTGCGCCCAGCGCTTTCTTGTGGAAATTTTCCTACGCAATAAGAAGTCAGTTCTGGTGGGGATTTGATAATCTGTCCCGCCCACCCACCGACTATGCGGAAAAAGCCTTGAAATGGCGGGCCTTTCACCCGCCTAAATGCGTAGACAGAAACCAAAACATTTCATACTGTTTCCACATTGCTTTGGTATAGTAGAGTATACAAGGGGGTGTCAAAATGGCTGATTTATTGATTGTGGAGGACGATACCGCCACCAATGAGGCAATCTGTGAATATATGAAATCCGCAGGGCATACCACCCTGTCTGCCTTTGATGGAGAACAGGGCTTACAAATTGCGAGGGAAAAATCTGTTGATTTAGTGATTTTGGATATTATGTTGCCGAAACGAACCGGCTTAGAGGTATTAAAAGAACTGCGCCAAAAAAGCAGTGTACCTGTCCTAATGCTTACCGCCCTTGACGACGAGCCTACCCAGGCGGCCAGCTTTGATGAAGAAGTAGACGATTACATCACCAAGCCCTTTTCCATGCTCTTGTTGGGGAAACGGGTGGCTGCCCTGTTGCGACGGTGCGGGAAAAGCCCGGAGCTGAACCAAATCCAGATTGGTGATATTACGGTGGATTTTGGCGGCTACACCGCTTCGGGCCAAAATGGGCCGATCGATCTTACACCAAAAGAGATCGACTTGTTGAAATTACTGGTGGAGCATAAAGGATTGGTGCTTACGCGGTCACAGATATTGGACGAGCTGTGGGGATATGATTACCCCATCATAGACCGCACCATTGACACATATATCAAGAATTTGCGGAAGAAGCTAGGCCTTGACCGGATCGTTACTGTAAAAGGTGTTGGCTACAAGTATGAGGAACAACTATGAGAAACTTAAAACTCTTTTCTAAAATTTTCTTATACACCTTTCTGGTTATGCTGTCTGTAACCGTGATGGCCCATGTCTTTCTCTATGTGCTTGCGCCTCAAATGACGGTAAGCACAAACCATTTCGTAGAGGGGGCCATTATAGAAAGTGATGTGAATATTGGTATCTTGATAAAATCCGCCATCGGAAAAGCTCTGCCGGTGTCCTTATTCTTTTGTACCATCATTTCCGCTGGGTGTTCTTTATTGTTTTCCAGGGCAATGACGAAGCCAATCAAACAGATCGCTGAAACAACAGAAAAGATGGAAACGCTGGATAAGACAGCGCAATGTATCGTGAACACAAATGACGAGATTGGGGAACTGGCCGCCCGCGTGAATATGCTGTATGCCAGCCTGCTTTCGACCATTGAAAATCTGGAAGATGAAAAGCGAAAAGTTCATGAAGCGGAACAGTCAAAAATTGATTTCCTGCGGGCCGCTTCCCATGAGTTGAAAACGCCGGTGACGGCCCTTAACGCGATTTTGGAAAACATGATCTTAGGCGTTGGGAAATATAAAGATCGGGATAGCTGTCTGTTGGAGTGCAAGGAAATCACTGGGCAGCTCTCCTTTATGATAAAAGAAATTCTGGATACCTCCCGGCTGGATTTTACGCAGGAGGAAAAGGACGCGGAAAACTTTGACCTGTCGGAAAGCTTACCGGCACTTTGCGAACCATATCAATTGATTGCAACGGCTAAAAAGATTGGCTTTTCTTTAAGCATACAGGAAAAGTGCCTTGTCCACACATCAAAGAAAAGCCTTGAAAAAATCCTGTCTAACCTGCTCTCCAATGCGGTTTCCTACACAAAGCCGGGACACAAAATCTCTGTTGTACTGACCGCCCGGCAGATAAAAATAGAAAACGAGTGTACGCCTATTCCGCCGGAAAAGCTGGCCCATGTATTTGAGCCGTTCTATCGTCCGGACTTTGCTAGAGACAGAAAAGATGGTGGGAATGGGCTGGGGCTGTATATTGTAGATAGGCTGTCAAAGGCACTTAGGCTGTCCTATCAATTTGAGGCAACAGAAAATCCGCCAGGAATGTGTTTTACCCTTTTCCTATCTTGAAAATCCTCTCCCTTGTGGGGAGGTTTTTCATTTTATGCTCTGTTTCATACTGGTTCCATATTGGGGCGCTATCCTATCAGTGTTACAACACTTATCCTAATGAAATGGAGGCCATTCTATGAACTTTATGAATCGAGCGTGGCTGTACATCGTCCGCAAAAGAGGCAAAAGTATTCTTCTTTTTGTCATTTTGCTGGTGATGGCAACCTTTGTACTGACCGCTCTGGCGCTGGGAAACGCTTCTAAATCTGCCCAGCAGGATTTGAGGCAAAGCCTCGGCGGGAGCTTTCTCATTGGATTTGACTACACGGAAAACAACCCCTATTTGAAGGTGGAAAGCGTGGATGGCGGAACGCTGATGTATTCCACCCAGCAGATCAGCCCGGAGCTGGTAGGGGAAATCCGGGAAATTGAGGGAATCAAGGAGTGCAGCGCCACAGTGGAGGGGCTGGCGGCGTTCCCCTCTTTGAAACTGTTTACTGGCAATATCCCCATTGAAGAAGAATTTCGTGAATCCTCAAAAATTTTAAGTACATGGAAAAGCGAGGAGCTTACCCGGTTTACTTCCGGGCAGCTTACGCTGACAGAGGGCCGACACATTCTGCCGGACGATGAAAATAAAGGGCTTATCAGCAAAGACCTGGCAGAAAAAAACGGTCTGAAAATTGGTGATAAAATCCAAACGGACAGAGGGGTGGAGATTGAAATTGTAGGTTTATTTTCCCCAAAGGAAATAGAGGGTATCAACGATCAGGTGACAACCTACGATAAAATACAAAATCTCATTATCACCGATCTCGCCACTTTGGTGGCCTATGAAAATGGCCCCGCAATTCAGGGATTTAACGAGCTGACGGTATCGGTAGACGATCCGCAGAACATGGAGAAAATCATTTCTACAGTAAAGGAAATCGCCGGCGTTGACTGGAAAGGTTTTTCATTTCTGATCGACAATGAGGATTATGAAAATGCCGCGTTCTCTCTGGAACAATTATCCGAACTGGTATCCACCGTTTTAATTGTTGCGTTGATTGTAAGTATCGTCATCCTCTCACTCATTCTTACCATGTGGGCCAGAACCCGAATCCATGAAACCGGCGTGCTGCTTTCTGTTGGGATAAGCAAGCTGTCGATTTTAGGACAATATATTGCTGAGGTTTTGCTGATCGCAGTGCTGGCATTTTCTCTTTCCTATTTCTCCGCTAGCGCCATTACGGGACAGATGGGAAACGTATTGCAATCCAGGCAGGCTGTGTCCGAGGTGCAGCAGGAAGATGGGCTGTCCGCTGGAACCCGAGGGGAAGCCGGAACCAATATCGGGGAACAGGAAATAGAAACTCCCGAATTACAGGTTCGCGTACAGTTTGAGGAAATGGGACTTTTGTTCCTGATTGGAATTGTGATTGTAACGGTATCTGCCGGGATTTCCTCGATTTCCGTCATGCGGCTGAAACCGCGAGAGATTTTATCAAAAATGAGTTGAGGCGGTAACGATATGAAAAAAGTATGGAAAATGTTTTCTGCCCTCTTTCTTGTTGGACTGTTATTTACAGGGTGTACCCCAAAAGAGGACAAGGAGGACAAGGCACAGGAGCAATCCGGTGCGCCCATCATAGATTACGAGGTGCCGGATAAAGTAAAGGACTATGGTTTTGATTATGAATTTGTACCCGAAAGTGAATAGGAGGTGCCGCTATGGGGATTTTGGAACTGCGTAGCCTGACATATTCTTATGACAAAAAGATGATGGTATTGAATGGGATCGATGCCCAGATGGAGGCCGGAAAGATGTATGCCATTCTCGGCCCGTCCGGGTGCGGCAAAACAACACTCCTTTCCCTGCTAGGCGGTCTGGACAGCCCAACAAGCGGAAATATCTTATTTGAGGGGAAAGATGTTGCACAGGCCGGATTAGCAGCCCACAGGAAAAAGAATGTTTCCTTTATCTTTCAGAACTACAACCTGATTGATTATATGACCCCGCAAGAGAATGTCCGATTGATCTCCAAAAAACAGGCACTCCCGTTTCTGGAACGGCTGGGACTGACAAAGGAAGAAATAAAACGGAACGTACTGAAACTCTCTGGTGGACAGCAACAACGTGTAGCCATTGCAAGGGCACTGGCAAGTGAGGCCCCGGTGATTTTGGCGGACGAGCCTACGGGCAATCTGGACGAGGACACGGCTGGGGATATTACGGAAATCCTGAAAGAAAGCGCACATCAGATGAAAAAGTGCGTGGTAGTCGTCACCCACTCAAACGAGCTGGCAAGACAAGCGGACGTGGTGTTTCGGCTAAAAAAGGGTGAGTTGAGCATGGAGTAAAGCGGGAAATCTTCATAATATTTAAGCAAATGGAAGATTTGTCTTTTCTGAAATGTGTCTGAATTGAAAGAAGCAATGTTATCTGCCAGACGACGGCAAAGGAAAAAAGCCGTCGTTCAGCAGATTATACCCATGTCCTTATGAAATTGCATCGAAGATGGAGAACGACGGAGGGCGGAAAGCAAAATGAAACAGCCAAGTTTCTGCGGACAGGAGTTGTTGTCCATATCTGTGATTGAGGCGGCCGGCTTCGCTGAGCCGGCCGCCAAAGTATATCGCAATAGACTTATCGTTCCCTTAGAAATGGCTGATATGATCAAAATGGCGCATAAGGCAATGATTTTGCTGCCTGTCCGCCTTCTTTCAGCGAATGGGAAGGAGAATGCTGACGCAGAGGCTTTGTGAAGTCCCATTCCCAAACTGCACTGTCCCGTCGTGGGCCGCGGCGATCTGGCGCACCAACTTGAGGCCCGTACCGTGAGCAGCACCGCCATCCGCTTCCAGCTGGCCGGTTGGCTCCGTCGTTACCGGAGCAACCTCTCCTACACCGCCTTCCACAAAGAGAACGACTGCTTTCTCCTCGGCTCTGGCTCCTAGGCAGATGGGGTAGCCTGAGGTGTTATGCCGCACACAGTTGCTCAGCAGATTGTTTAGTGCCCGGCGGAGCAGGAAGGGATCGGCTTCGATCACGGGCAGGGGCTCCGCCGGCAGATTTATCTCGAAATTGCAGCCCTCTCCCATGCCGCCGTTGAGGAAGTCGGCGGCGGTCTGGCGGAGGAACGCTTCAATCTGGAGAGGCTCCTTCCGAAGCGCCTGCATGGCGCAGTCCAGTCGCATCGTCAGGTTCAGGTCATTCACCAGATCCCGGATCACCTGGCTTTGGGTCCGTATGATCCCCGCCTGCCTTCGGCGCGCCGGGGGCAGGTCTGACGCCTCCTCCATCTGGGCGGCGTAGCCCATGACCATAGAGAGCGGGGTGCGGATGTCGTGGGACACGCCGTTGATCCAGTCGGAGCGGGCGGCGTCACGCACCTGCTGGGCCTGCCGAAACCACCTGCGTACCACGGTATAGGACAGCAGCAGCACACAGCCAAGGGCCAACAGGAAGATGCCGCCAAACCATAGCGGCATCTGCGTGAGGGTGGAGCTGTTCATCGCCATATCGTGCTTCCACATACTCCCCTTGGGCGCACCCACCACCAGTAATCCATCCTCCCGTACCCAGCACTGTACCGGGTAATCATTCAAGTACCACCGGGTGAAGGAGGCTACATCTGTGAGGGTGTACTGCTCCGGCACATCGGAGGGCTTGCGGAGGGACCAGATCACCCGCCCACTTTCGTCCAGAAGCATAGCCCAGCTGCCGTCCGCCAGCAGCGCCTCCCCAGTGAAAGTGTAGTCTGTCCCGTCCCATGCGAGGGCATCAGAGGTCTTGCGTACTGAGACATCCCAGCTTCGTCCGCCATCGGAGTGGTAGAAGGTAAAGGCCAGGATACCCGCCAAGGTGATGAAGGCGATCAGAGCCGCCGAGGCGGTTACAAGTATGGCCCCTTTGAAAAAGCTCCGCAGGCTCATTTCGTCCCCTCCTGATTCAGGCGATAACCCAGCCCCCGCACCGTCAGCAGATATTTCGGGTGGGAAGGGTCTGCCTCGATCTTCTCCCGCAGGCGCCGGATGTGAACCATCAGGGTGTTCTCATAACCCACCAGCGGGCCATCCCACAGGGCGGCGCACAGGGCGTCGATGGTAACGATGTTCCCTCTGGCGTCCCACAGCTTTTTCAGCAGCGTGAATTCCTTGGCGGTGAGGGCAGTCTCCACGCCGCAGCGGCGGAGGTTGCTCTTGCCCCAGTCGATCTCCACATCCCCCAAGCGGCCGGTGTCTGGTGTTTCCCGATAGACCCGCCGGAGCACGGCATTCAGGCGGAGCAATAGCTCCTGGGGAAGAAAGGGCTTGGTGATATAGTCATCCGCCCCCAGACCCAGCCCCTGGAGCCGGTCGGCGTCCTCATCCCGGGCAGAGAGGAACAGCACCGGCACGTCCCGTCCCTCCCGGAGCTTCCCAAACAGGGAGAAGCCATCTCCGTCCGGCAGGTTCACATCCAGCAGCACCGCGTCCGGCTGGATAGCCCGGAACTGCTCCAGCGCCTGCGCGCAGGACAGGGCAGGCGCTGTTTCATAACCAGCCTGGATCAAGATCTCCTTCACCATATTCTGCAGGGCGATCTCATCGTCCACGATCAAAATACGATAGGCCATACTGCGGCCTCCTTTATCATTCTTTTCCTCATTATAGCAAATCCTGTCCATCCGTCCAGCCCCAGCCGAAGAAGTAAGGTAAACGTAAGGTAGGCTTCATCGGGGCGTAAGGCAGGGGTGCTATCTTTGGGAGTGTAAGAAGGAGGTCTTGCCATGAACATCATTGAGACACACGACCTGTGCAAGCAGTATGGAAATACCCTGCGGGTGGCCCATCTGGATCTGGATGTACCCGAGGGCAGCGTCTACGGCTTTCTCGGCCCCAATGGGGCGGGGAAGTCCACCACCCTGAAAATGATCCTGGGCTTGGTACGCCCCACAGCGGGGGATATTCAGGTGTTGGGGAAGAAAATGGAGGGTGGAAACCGCCTTGCCGTACTCCGGCAGGTGGGGAGTCTGATCGAAAGCCCCAGCTACTACGGGCACCTCACCGGGGAGGAGAATCTGCGGATCGTCCAGAGCCTCCGGGGCATACCGGAGAAAAACATTCGGGAGGTACTGCAAATCGTCCGGCTGGACGGCCAGCGGGGCAAGAAAGTGGCCCACTACTCCCTGGGTATGAAGCAGCGGCTGGGCCTGGCAGCGGCACTGCTGGGCTATCCCAAGCTGCTGATCCTGGACGAACCAACCAATGGTCTGGACCCGGCGGGCATTCAGGAGATGCGGGAGCTGATCTGCTCCCTGCCGGAGCGGTTCGGCATGACAGTGGTGGTATCCAGCCACCTGTTGAGTGAGATCGACCAGATGGCTGACCATGTGGCCATTATCCGAGAGGGGGAGTTGGTGTTTCAGGACACGCTGGAGGCCCTCCATGGCCGCAGTCGCCACCATCTGGCCCTGCGGACCACCAACAACGCAGTGGCCCGGGCCATCCTTCAGGAGAAGTCTGTGCCCTGCCAGGAGGAGGATGGCCACCTCATCCTCCCTATCCTCTCTGATGAGATCGCCGCCCAGCTCACCCGCCTGCTGGCCGGGCAGCGCTTGGGCGTCATTCGGCTGGAGGAGCGGCAGAGGAGTCTGGAGGACATCTTCCTGGAGCTGACGGGAAAGGCGGCGAGCCTGTGAAACTGCTGAAACTGGAGTTTTTCAAGTGCCGGCGGCGGAAGATCCTGCTGGTGTGCGCCGCCGTGCTGGCGGCGGAGCTGCTGTGGTTTGGTATGTATCTCACCCGGCAGGATGCCGAGGACCTGATCCAGGGGTGGATGCTGCTCTTCTACAACCTGGCCCTCATCGACGCCATCATCCTGCCTATCAGCGTAGCTACCATCTCCAGCCGAAACTGCGAGCTGGAGCACAAAGGCGCCTCCCTCAAGCTGCTGGAGACGATGGTGACGCCGGGACGGCTTTACGGGGCTAAACTAGCCTGGGGCGCGCTGGTGCTGGCCGCCCTGCTGATCGTCCGTACTGGGGCCTTCGCAGTTATGGGGGTGGCAGCCGATTTCCACGGTGCGATCCCCTGGGGGCGGTTCGCTATTTTTACGGCTATCTCCTGGGCAGTGTCCATGATGGTCTATGCCTTGCAGCAGGGGCTGTCCCTGCGCTTTCAAAATCAGGCAGTCGCTCTGGTGGCTGGTATCTTCGGCAGCTTTGTGGGGACCATGTCTATGCTGTTTCCGCCTGCCCTGGTCCGCTGTGTCCCTTGGGGCTACTACGGTTTGCTCTCCCTGGTCCGGATGGAATGGGACCCGGCCACTCGCTTTACCCAGTTCTTCTGGCAGTGGCCCCAGCCCATGGACCTGGCGCTCCTGTGCCTGTGGGCGGCGGTATTCCTGTTGGTGGGCCGTGCCTTGTTCGTACGGAAGGAGGTATGAGGGATGTTGCTGCGTTGTCTGAGAGCGGAACTGGTCAAGTTCCGCCGGTCGCCGGTATGGCTGGCCTTTGTAGTGCTGCCCCTGTTCCCCGCTTTCCTGGGGACCTTCAACTATCTGGGAAACCTTTCGGTGCTGAGCGACGCCTGGTACAGCCTGTGGAGCCAGCATACTCTGTTCTCCTCTATGTTTTTCCTGCCGGCCCTTTTGGGTGTGTTTTGCGCCTGGCAATGGCGGCTGGAGCACGCGGACCACAACTGGAACAGTTTTCTCACCGCGCCGGTGCCGGTGGGAGATCTGTGCCTTGCCAAGCTGATCTGGGCCGCAGTCATCTCCCTGCTCTCCCAGGCCTGGATCGAGGTGCTGTTTATCATCAGCGGCAAGCTGGTGGGTCTTACCGGTCCCATCCCGCCGGAACTGCCGGAGTGGCTTCTGTGCGGGGCCCTGGGCGGCGTGTCGGTGTGCGCGGTACAGCTCTATTTCAGCCTCATCATCCGGGCTTTTGCTCCGCCGGTGGCCTTTGGGCTGGTGGGCGGTATCGCTGGGCTGATGGTCACGGCCCAGGGGTTCGGGTACGCCTTCCCGTATTCTCTGCTCTGCATCGGGATGCGGGCCAATAACCCGACGATGGGGTTAAACTTTGCGGCCTTCCTGCTCTCCGCTTTTGTTTACACAGTGGTGTTCACCCTTCTGGCTGTCCGGCACCTTCTGCAGCACGACACGGCGGCAGAATAGGCCTCAGCCTATATGATGGACCCTGCTGACGTCCTTGTACATAGAGGTGTCAACAGGGCATTATATACAGTGGTCAGCAAACGCATTTCCTGGCAGAAGATCTCTGAATGCCTGCATCTTTCAGAAATCTCCACAATAAATTCACAATTCCATGATACACTTGGAACAGGTGATGATGGATGAAACACATTCTAATTGTTGAGGACGAACTGGATATACAAGAACTTCTGAGGACCTATCTGGAGGATGCGGGCTATGAAACTGCCGTGGCCGGGGACGGCGTGGCTGCCCTTTCCCTATTTCGTGCTCAGCCCTTTGACCTGATCTTGTTGGATCTGATGCTGCCCAGGATCGACGGCTTCGGCGTCTGTGAGCTGATCCGCCAGCAGTCCCAGGTCCCGATCATCATGCTGACTGCTCTGGATGGCGAGGACCAGCAGCTCAAGGGCTTCGGTATGGACATTGACGACTATGTGACCAAGCCGTTCTCCATGCCGGTGCTGCTGGAAAAGATCCGCGTCATACTTCGCCGCAGAGGAAGCGCAGATG